>DASXLB010000072.1 GCA_036496585.1 Vicinamibacterales bacterium | reverse complement strand
CGCACAGCTTCTCCGGCGTGAGCGGAGCGATCCTGAACGACTGGACGTTGACCGGCCTCGTCACGCTGCAGTCGGGCGTGCCGGTGGCGGTCACGCAGGCGACCAACTCCAACGCCTTCGCCGGCTTCGGCGTACAGCGTCCGAACCTGGTCGGCGACCCGACGCTGCCGGCGGATCAGCGGACGCCCGCCCATTGGTTCGACGTCAGCGCGTTTGCGGTCGCGCCGCAGTTCATGTTGGGGAGCGCGTCGCGCAACCCGGTCCGCGGCCCCGCCTATCGCGACGTCGACCTCGCCATCATGCGGCACATCGGCATCGGCGGCGACCGCCGGCTGGAGCTGCGGGCCGAGATCTTCAACCTGCTGAACACGCCGTCGTTCGGCGCGCCGGCGGCGGTGCTCGGGGCCGCCAACTTCGGCACGATCACGTCGGCCGGCGATCCGCGCGTCGTTCAGCTCGCGATCAAGGCGTCGTTCTAGTGGCACGACGGGCGAAGCGTCCCGGCGGCCGCTCCCGGTAGAATGGAGCGGTGCCGAAGGCCGCGAAGCCCGCGAAGCCGCCGAAGTCGTCCGCCGAGACACGCGCGATCCTCAAGGCGCTCGAACGTCAGCACCCGGGCGCCGACACCGAGCTGCACTACACGACGCCCTACGAGCTGCTCGTCGCGACGATCCTGTCGGCGCAATGCACCGACGAGCGTGTCAATCAGGTGACGCCGGCGCTCTTCACGCGCTACCCGGACGCGGCGGCGCTCTCCAAAGCCAAGACCGACGAGCTCGAACCGCTGATTCAGTCGACCGGCTTCTTCCGCGCGAAGTCGAAGTCGCTCTCCGGCATGGCCCGGGCTGTCGTCGAACGGCACGGCGGACAGATTCCCGCAGACATGGACGCACTCACCCACCTCGCCGGCGTCGGCCGCAAGACCGCCAATGTCGTCCTCGGGCACGCACTGGGCGTACCCGGCCTGCCCGTCGATCGGCACGTGCTGCGCGTGGCAAACCGAATCGGGATTGCGAAAAGCGACGACCCGGTGGCGGTCGAACGACAGCTCGGCGGCGCGCTGCCGACAGAGAAATGGATCGTCGCGTCCGATACGTTGATCCTGCACGGCCGGCGCATCTGCAAGCCCAAGCCGCTCTGCGATCGCTGCGCCGTCAGTGACAAGTGTCTCTACTTCAGGCGGGTCGTCTCGAAATCGAGGAAGCGGTGACCCGGACACGCTTCGAACACCTGGTCGAAGAGGCGCTCAGGATGATTCCCCAGCAATTTCGCGACGCGATGGTGAACGTCGCGGTCGTTGTCGAGGACGAGCCCGCCGACGAGCTCCTCGACGAGATGGAGATTCCGGAAGAGGACACGCTGTTTGGCCTCTACCAGGGGACGCCCCTGCCCGAGCGCGGCTGGGCACACGGCAACAGTCTGCCGGACCGGATTTCGATCTATCAGTTTCCCATCGAGGATGCCTGTGACACCGAGGACGACGTCCGTGAATGCGTGGCCGAAACGGTAATCCACGAGTTCGGACACTACTTCGGGATGAGCGAAGAGGAGATCGAGCAAATCGAGGAGCAGTTCTGGCGAGGCCGTTCGATCGAGGACCAATAAGCAGGGGCGTGCGGCCACGGAAGCGCTTCGGCCAGCACTTTCTCGTGTCCGACTGGGCCCAGAAGGTGGTCGAGGCGATCGCACCGCAGCCGGCGGACCGGTTCGTCGAGATCGGCCCCGGCCCGGGCGCCTTGACGCTGCGCCTGGCGCCGAAAGTGTCGCAGGTCACGGCGATCGAGATCGACCGCGATCTCGCGGGCGACCTGCGCCGGATCGTGCCGCCGAACGTCGATGTCGTGACGGGCGACATCCTGCAGGCAGACCTGACCGGCTACGCGACCGGAGGGCCGCTGCGGATTGCCGGCAACCTGCCCTACAACATCTCGACGCCGATCCTGTTCATGCTGCTTGCGGCCGGAAAGCACGGACAGCCCGCTCCTCCGGGGGCCCATGCGTGGCCGCCGTTTCTGGACGCTGCCCTCATGCTGCAGCGCGAGGTCGCCGATCGCCTCGCCGCGTCCACGGGAACCAAGGACTACGGCGTCCTCACCATCCTGACCGCCGCGGGGGCAGACGTGACACCTCTGCTGACGCTGCCGCCCGGCGCCTTCCGGCCGGCGCCGAAAGTCCACTCGGCGCTCGTGCGCCTGACCTTCGTTCCCTCGCGGGTGCCGGCCGGCCTGACATCAATGTTTGAGCGCCTGGTCCGAGTCCTGTTCATGCAGCGGCGGAAAACCGTGGGGAACGCGCTGCGTCCCTTCGCCGCCGAGGCGGGTGTCGATCCGGCTCGAGCGCTGGAGGCCGCCGCCATCGATCCGCGCCTCCGGCCGGAGAATTTAGATCTCGAATCGCTCCTCCGTCTGGCGGCTTGCGTCAGCAGCCTAAAGTCCGAGGCCTGAATCGTTTAGATGGACTTGTGCTATAGTCTGCCGGTCACGGTCGAGCCGTCCCAGCGGTCGGCCGGTGGTTCACGCTTCCTCAGCGGCGCCAGCCGCGGCGTGTCCTGCGACGCGTTGTTTTTTTCTTTCTTTCAAGGCTGGGATCTCGTTTGCTCAACGGTTCGGAAACGACGGGTGTGCCACCGCTCGATCTGATCCCGCTCGGCGGGCTCGGCGACTTCGGCATGAACATGATGCTCGTGGCTTGCGGCGAGACGGCGATTCTCGTCGATGCGGGCGTGATGTTCCCCGAGCCCGACCTGCTTGGCGTGGACCTCATCATTCCCGACCTGCGCCCGCTGCAGAAGTACCGGATCCAGGCGCTGGTGCTGACGCACGGTCACGAGGACCACATCGGCGCGGTGCCGCACGTCCTTCCCTACATCGACGGACCGATCTATGGCACCAAGCTGACCCTGGCGCTGCTCGAGGGAAAGCTCGAATCGCGGGCACCCGACAGCACGACCCAGCTGATCGAAGTCACGCCGCGACAGAGAATCGACGTCGGCAGCTTCACGCTCGAGTTCCTCCGCGTGACCCACAGCATGCCCGACTGCGCCGCCGTCGCCATCCACACGCCTGCCGGGGTCGTCCTGCACACCGGCGATTTCAAGATCGACCAGACCCCCCTCGACGGCGCCCCGATGGACCTGCACCGCTTTGCTGAGCTGGGCTCGCAGGGGGTGCTGATCATGTTGGGCGACAGCACCAACATCGAGCGCAAGGGATTCAGCGGCTCCGAGCGCGACGTGACGGACGGTTTCGAGGAGATCTACTCGAGCGCCCGCGGCCGGATCATCGTCGCGCTGTTCTCGTCGAGCCTCCACAGGATGCAAATCCTGGTGGATCTCGCCGACCAGTTCGACCGCAAGGTGGCGTTCGTCGGGCGCGGCGTGATCGACAACACCCAGATCGCCCAGCGGCTTGGCTTCCTCCGGATCCCCCCTGGCGTACAGATCCGAGACAGCGAGATTCGCGAGTATCCGTCGCAGGACGTCGTCTGCATCTGCACGGGATCGCAGGGGGAACCCCAGGCGGCGCTGCCCCGCATCGCCATCGACGATCACCGGTACGCCAAGGTCGATCCCGATGACGTGGTGGTGTTCTCGGCACGCGAGATCCCGGGCAACGAGAAGGCGATCGGGAGGGTCATGAACCATCTGGCCCGGCGGGGCGCCGAGATCGTCTACGAAGGCATCAAGCACGTCCACGTGTCGGGGCATGGCAGCGAGGAAGAGCTCAAACTGATGCTCGCCCTGGTCAGACCGCGCTACTTCGTTCCGATACATGGAGAGTACCGGCAACTGGCCCGTCACGCCGCGGTGGCGAAGATGGCGTCCCCCGGTACTAAGGTCGTGCTGGCAGAGAACGGGGACCGCATCCGGGTGGACGCCGAGGGAGCCCGGATCGTCGAAAAAGTGCCGTCCGGACGGACGCTGATCGACGGGACCCGGAGCGGCGAGGTTGGCGACGAGGTGCTCCGCGACCGCCGCCATCTGGCGGGCGACGGGCTGGTGGTGCCGGTCGTGGCGATCAGCCGCCAGTCGGGAGCGCTCGAGGAAACGCCCGATGTGATCACGCGCGGGTTCGTATTGGATGCCCGGACCGAGGCGCTGCTGAAGGAGATTCCGGGTCTGGTGGGGGCGGCGATCGACGGGGCGAGCCTCGAGGAACGCACGGACCCCGGGTTGATCAAGGAGAAGATTCGAGTGGACCTGCAGCGGTTCTTCCGCAAGCGTTCCGGGCTCCGGCCGTTCGTCCTGCCGGTGGTCATGGAGATCTGATGGCGCCGACTGGCCTGTCGCGGCGCGTCAGCGAATTTCTGGGGGTGGCGCTGTTCGCCGCGGCGCTCATCTGGCTCATCTCGCTGGCCAGCTACAGCGCGTCGGACCCGGTGTGGTTCTTCAACACCGGCTCGGATGCGGCCCCGGCGAACTTCGCCGGACGCGTCGGCGCGTTCGTCGGCGAGCTGTCGTACCAGCTCCTCGGCTACGCCGCGTATCTGATCCCGCTGGTCCTGGTGGTCGCCGGGTGGCATTACTTCTGGTGCCGCGCCGTCGATGCCGCATACACGAAACTCGCCGGCGCCGCGCTGCTCCTCGGGTGCTTTTCGTCGTTCCTGTCGCTGGCCTTCGGCGCCCTCGACGTCGGCGGCAAGGAGTTCCGCGCTGGCGGCGTGACCGGCGACAGGCTCGCGGCTTTCCTGGCCGACTACCTCAACCGGACCGGCTCGATCATCCTGATCCTGACGCTGCTCTTCGCCGCGATCATCCTGTCGACCCACTTCTCGTTCGGGCGGCTGTTCGCCTCACTTGCGCAGGTGGCCAAGGAACGATGGGCAGCGATGCAGGACGCCCGCCAGCAACGCAAGGAGTCGAAGGTTCGGGAGGAAGAGCGCCAGGAAGTGCTCCGCAAACATCTAGGGGGGAAGGACACGAAGGGAAAGGACACGAAGGAGGCGAAGGACGCGAAGGAGCGGGACACGAAGGAGATGCCGCCCCCGTTCCTGGCGCGGCTCAATTCGGCCGCCGCCGGCGGCGATGCGGCGCGCGTGCCTTCGGCGGATGCGGCGCGATCGGCCGTCCGCGAGCCTGCCCGCGGTGCACCGGTCCAGGCGGGCCCTGCCGCCACATCCAGGTCGAAGACCGCCGCTCTGGTCACCGCTGCCGCCGCGGCCTTGAAAGCGGCCTCGTCGAAGCCGACGCCGCCGGCGATCAGAAAGCCGGTGCCCGCCGCTATCCCCGACCCGGCCGATCGGGAGATGGCGCTGCCACTGACCGATCCGGAGAAGGTAGAACGGCGCAAAGGCGCGTTCGCGCTGCCGCCGAACTCGCTGCTCGACGCCCCCAAGGGAGAGCGGAAGATCGACGAGCGCCAGTTGATGGACGGCGCGCGCCTGCTCGAGGAGAAGTGCCGCGAGTTCTCGGTCGAAGGCACGGTCGTGCAGATTCATCCGGGACCGGTCGTCACCACCTACGAGTTCAAACCGGACGCGGGCGTGAAATACAGCAAGATCACCGGCCTCGCCGACGACCTGTGCCTGGCGATGGAGGCCGAGTCGGTGATCATCGACCGCATCCCCGGAAAGTCCACGGTCGGCATCCAGATCCCCAACCCGAATCGCGAAGCCATCTCGCTCCGCGAGCTGCTCGAGTCCGACGCCTACAAGCGCTCTCCCTCGAAGCTCACCCTCGCGATGGGCAAGACCATCCATGGCGAGCCCTTCGTGAGCGACCTGGCGACGATGCCCCACCTGCTGATCGCGGGATCGACGGGCGCCGGCAAGTCGGTGAGCGTCAACGCGATGATCACCAGCATCCTGATGCGCGCGACACCTGACGACGTGCGCTTCATCATGGTCGATCCCAAGCGCCTCGAGCTGGGCATGTACGAGGACATCCCGCATCTGCTGACGCCAGTGGTGATGGATCCCAAGCTGGCGGCGAACGCGCTGCGCTGGGCCGTGCGCGAGATGGAGGAGCGTTACAAGACGCTGGCGGCCTTCGGCGTCCGCAACATCGAGCAATTCAACCGCAACGTCCGCGCGATGCAGGCGGAGACGAAGCCGGGCGAGCCGGTCTTCGACGAGAAGGGCAACGAGGTGAAGCCTCTCCCCTACATCGTCGTCCTCATCGACGAGCTCGCCGATCTCATGATGGTCGCCGGCAACGAGGTCGAGGAATCGATCGCCCGGCTGGCGCAGATGGCGCGGGCGATCGGCATCCACCTCGTGCTCGCGACGCAGCGGCCGTCGGTCGACGTCATCACCGGCTTGATCAAGGCCAACATGCCCGCCCGCATCTCGTTCCGGGTCACCACGAAGATCGATTCGCGGACGATCCTCGACGGCAACGGCGCCGAGCAGCTGCTCGGCAAGGGGGACATGCTCTATCTGCCGCCGGCCTCCTCGCGGCTGGTGCGGCTGCACGGTCCGTACATCTCGGAGCAGGAGAGCGCTCGGCTGGCGAGTTTCCTGCGCAAACAGGGCAAGCCCACCTACGACACCACGGTGACGGCGGACGAGAAGGGCGCGCAGGCGCAGATCGAGTTCGAGAAAGACGAGCTCTACGACGAGGCGGCGCGCATCGTCGTGTCGAGCGGACAGGCGTCGATCTCGTACCTGCAACGGCGGCTGCGCATCGGCTTCAGCCGCGCCGCGCGGCTGGTCGACATGATGGAAATGGACGGCCTCGTCTCCGCGGCAGCCGGCGGGAAGCCGCGCGAGGTGCTGGTCAAGAAGGAATACTTCGACGAAGTGGACGCACAGCTTCGATAGGCGGACTGTATGAAACTCCGATTCTTCGGCGTGCTCGTCGTCGCTGCCAGCGTGGCTTCTGTCACGCTGCTGTCGGCAGCCGGTGGCCCAGACACGCCGCGCGAGGCGTATGCACGCGCGCTGGCACAGGAGCGGCTGGTGCGCGATGCCGCCGCTCACCCCACGCTGCCGCAGATGCGACGCGTGATTGCGTTGTACGAGGGGCTGGTCCGCCGGCATCCGACCAGCGGCTACTCCGACAACGCGCTCTGGCAGGCCGGCAATCTGGCCGCGCTCGCCTATCAGCGCTTCGGCGACGAGACCGACCGAAAGACGGCGACCCGCCTGCTGACACTACTCACGACGCAGTATCCGTCGAGCACGCTGGTGGCGCGGGTCCCCGCGGCGCTGACGGATCTGAGCGACAGCGTCCCCACGGCACCCGCCGCGAGCGCCCCCGCGGCTCCGCCGGCGCCGGTGTCGGATCTCGATCCGAAGTCGACGCCGTCCGGCGCCACCGTACCGCCGCCTGCGGCGAAAGGCCCGCCGATATCGGCGGGAGCGACGACCGCCAGTCCCGGCTCGCAAAAATCACGATCCGATCCAGGGGCGGCGGGGGTGACCGTGCTCAGGGAGGTCAAGCGCACCGTGCTGCCCGATGGCGTCCGGTTGACGGTCGAGCTCGAGGGCGAGATCGCCTATCACCAGGAAGAGATCGCCAATCCGCGGCGGCTGTTCTTCGACCTGAAGAACGTCAAGACCGTGCCGGCGCTGCAGGACGCGTCCCTGAAGTTCGACGACAACCTCGTGAGAGAGATTCGCCTCGGCCGCCATCCGCAGAACACGACGCGGCTGGTCGTCGACCTGGATGGTGTCGGCGAGTACACGGTCTATCCGCTGTACGGGCCGTATCGTCTGGTGATCGACCTGCAACGCGCCACCGGCACCGCCGAGGCCGGACCGGCCGCGACGACCGGCATGGCGGCGTCGAAGACCGTCCGGAACGCCGCGGGGCCGCCCACTCCCGCACCGACCAGGGCCTTGGCCGCCGTCTTCACTGCCCCGCCGGTGCCGCCGCTGCCGAAGGGAGAACCGCTCGCCATGCCGGTCTCGACGGTGGCGAAGGCAACGCTTCCCGCCCCGCCGCCAGCCGTTGAACGTCCGGAGGTCAAGGGGCCGGCGCCGATGGATCGCGCCGACGCCAGACCGGCGGTCAGCGACAGGAGCGAGCCGAAATCGAACGAGCCAAGGCCGCTGCCGTCGAAGCCGGCGCGCGCGTCGTTGACACCCGCGGCACCGGCCGCCAATTCCAACGGCTCGTTCTCGCTCTCGCGCCAGCTGGGCCTGAGCGTCGGACGCGTCGTCATCGACGCCGGCCACGGCGGCCACGATCCTGGCGCGCACGGCAACGGCATCAACGAGGCGGAACTGACCCTCGACGTGGCGCTGCGGCTGCGCGCCCTTCTCGAAAAGGCCGACATCGACGTGGTGATGACCCGCGACACCGACGTGTTCATCCCGCTCGAAGAACGGACGGCGATCGCCAACCGCGAGTCGGCGGATCTGTTCCTGTCGATTCACGCGAACGCCAGCCGCAACCCGCAGGCGCACGGCATCGAAACCTACTATCTGAATTTTGCGACCAACCCCGAGGCCGAATCGGTCGCCGCGCGCGAGAACGCCGCCTCGGGACAGCCGATGCACAGCCTGCCCGACATCGTGAAAGCGATCGCGCTGCACGACAAGAGCAATGAATCGCGCGAGTTCGCCGATAGCGTGCAGAAGTCGATGGCCCGGCAACTCGCCGCGAAGAACAAGACGCTGCGCGACCTCGGGGTCAAGCAGGCGCCGTTCGTCGTGCTGATCGGGGCGGTGATGCCGAGTGTGCTCGCCGAGATCTCGTTCGTCACCAACAGGCAGGACGCCGCGATGCTGAAGACGGCGGCCTATAAGCAGCAGATCGCGCAGGCGCTGATGGATGCCATCCAGAACTACCAGCAGAGCTTGAAGCGGATGAACGGCGCGGCGGGCAAGAAAGCCACCAATCAGTAGCGATTTCCCGTCAGGGAGGTCAGTCGCTGCGCGGTAAGATCGGTGAGTGCTCCAGCAGCCGACCTCGATCGTGGTCCGGGTCGTCGAACAGCCCGTTCACGAAACGACCATCGCGGACGTCGTCGTCGGCTCGCTCGGGCTGGTCGGGGCCTTGTTGCTGGCCGCCGCGGTGATGGGATTGCTGCTCGGCGGCGGCCTGATCCTGTTCAAGCGACTGCGCCACCGCGACGCGCTCGACGCCGAGGAAGATGCGGCGAACCTGCGCGTGACGCCTACCAGCGTCGATACGTAAACGGCAGCTCCGCGAGCGCTCGCACCGCGACGCCGATCGGCCCCTTCGGCTGAAACGGCTTCGCCTCGTCGGCCCACGCCGTGCCAGCGATGTCCAGGTGCACCCAGGGCAGACCGTTGGTGAACTCCTTGAGGAACGCCGCCGCCGTGCAGGCACCGCCGGCGCGGCTGCCGGCATTCACCAGATCGGCAACCTCGCTGCGCATCTGCTCGACGTACTCGTCATAAAGCGGCATGGGCCACGCGCGATCGCCGGCGCGGTTGGCGACCTCGATCACCGTATCCCGCCATGCGTCGGGCCGGCCGAACGCTCCCGACGCTACCTTGCCCAATGCCACCACACACGCGCCCGTCAACGTGGCGGCATCGACCAGATGCGTGGCGCCGAGCTGCTGCGCGTACCATAGCGCGTCGCCGAGGATCAGCCGCCCCTCGGCATCGGTGTTCAAAACCTCGACGGTCTTTCCGCCGGCGCCCCGCAGGATGTCTCCAGGCTTGATCGCGCGGCCGCCCGGCATATTCTCCGTCATCGGCACGATCCCGACGACCCGAATCGGCGCCCCGAGGCGCGCGATGGCACACATGGCGGCCACCACGGCCGCGCCGCCCGCCATGTCGTCCTTCATGCGTTCCATGCCTTCGGCGGGCTTGATCGAGATGCCACCGGTATCGAACGTCACGCCCTTGCCGACGAGACCCAGCACCGGGGCTTCCGGCGCCCCGGCAGGCGAATGGCGCAGGACGACGAGACGGGGGGGCTCGGCGCTGCCGCGCGCGACGCCAAGCAACAGTCCCATCCCCAGCTTCTCGATCGCGGGCTCGTCCAGAATCTCCACCGCGAGTCCGGCTTCACGTCCGGCGGCGGCCGCGCGATCCGCGAACGAAGTGGGCGTGAGTACGTTCGACGGCTCGTTGGCGAGCTCGCGCGCGAAATTGGATGCCTCGCCGAGAATCCGTCCGCGTTGGACGGCTGCTTCGGTGGCCGCTTTGTCCTCGGCGGCGGCGGCGGCGACGACGATCAGCTCCTCCGGCGGCGGACCCTGCCGTTCGCCGCTCTTATAGAGATCACCGCTGAACGCCGCGAGGACCAGGCCTTCAGCCACGGCTTGCGCCCCCTCCGAGCCGTCCCAGCGCCCGCGCAGCACGAACGCAATCCGCTTGATGCGTCTCGTTCGGGCCGCGAGGGCCGCCGCCGACGCCACCTTGCGCAGACGTTCCGTGGTGAAGTCGGCCGCCTTCCCTGCCCCAATCACGGCGACGCGGTCAGCCTTCCAGCTCTTCCCCGCCGACGGGGTCAGAAACAGGTCGAAAAGGCGGCCTCGGAGCTCACCGCTGGCGGCTGCACGCGCGATCGCTCCGCCGGTTGCCTCGTCGAGCCCTGCGACGCTGTCGGCGATGGTCTCGCCTTCGAACAACGGGAACACCAGCAGGTCCGTATCGGTTGAACCGGGGCCATCGGAAAAGAGCCGAATCGTGGGCATAACTGCGGGATTATAATGGTTTTATGAAGTCTCTCGCGCTGCCGCTCGTCGTCGCCGTGGCGTTGTCGACGGGAACTTTGGACGACAAGAAACCAAAGATTTCCCTCAAGGCGAATCCCGCGATGGGAATGTCGCCGGTGCGCGTTGTCGTGACGGCCGATCTCAACGGCGGTCCGAACGACAGCGAGGAACTGTACTGCCCTTCAATCGAATGGGTGTGGGGCGATGAGACCCGATCGAGCGACAGCGCCGACTGCGATCCCTTCGTGGCCGGCACGTCGTCGATCAAGCGGCGGTTCACCGCCGATCACACCTATCGCAGCGCGGGTGAATACCAGGTGCAGTTCCATCTGAAGAAGAAGGACAAGTCGGTCATCGCCGGCAACACTATGGTGCGTGTGCGCCCCGGCGTCGGCGATTCCGACGGCGGTCGCTAGGCGACCTGGCGGAGGGGCGACGCGCCCCTGGATGACAACGATGCTCGTGACGACTACGGCACCGGTACGAACTCGAGCTGGCTGAACGCACCTTCCCCGTTGAAGCGAAACGCGCGGACGGTGCGCGTGCCGTGCGCCAGCGACACGATCACGTGGATCAGCGTCGGATCACCCAGGCGGAGGCGATCGGTTTCCGACGGTCCGGATGGCCCGTTGGGATGCGAATGGTAGGCGCCGATTACCTCGAGGCCCGCGGCGCGCGCCCGGCGGACCGCGGCAAAGTGGTCGGCCGGCTCCACCTGGAACTTCGTCGGGCTCTTGCGCAGATTCCGCGCCCGCACCACGTCGTGGACCAGAGTGGCGCTACCGATCAGCAGCCCGCAGCACTCATTCGGCTTCTCTTCAACGGCGTGTGCGACGATGCGGTCGAACGCGTCCTGACGGATTCTCACGCGGCCTCGATAACCATGGCGGTGCCCATACCGCCGCCGATGCAGAGCGATGCCGCCCCGCGGCCGCCCCCCCTTGCCTGCAACACATGGACGAGCGTCGTCAGCACCCGGGCGCCACTCGCGCCGATCGGATGGCCAAGGGCGATGGCTCCGCCGTGGACGTTGACCTTGTCCGGGTCGAGCTTCAATTCCCGAATCACCGCGAGCGATTGCGCCGCGAACGCCTCGTTCAACTCAATCGCGTCCAGATCGTCGAGCGTCAGCCCGGCGCGAGCGACTGCGCGGCGCATCGCCTCCACAGGGCCCATCCCCATGATCATCGGATCGACGCCCACTGTGCAGTACGCGAGAACCCGCGCCAGTGGCCGCCGGCCGTGTGCCCTCGCCCATGACTCGGTCGCGACGACGAGTGCCGCGGCGCCGTCGTTGATGCCTGAGGAGTTTCCGGCAGTGACGGCGCCGCCCTTGGTGAACGCCGGCTTCAGCGCCGCGAGGGTCTCGGCCGACGTGCCCGCGCGTGGGTACTCGTCGCGAGTCACGGCGAGCGGCGGTCCCTTTCTCTGCGGAACGGGGACGGCGACGATCTCCTTGTCGAAGACGCCGGAGGCGACCGCCCGTACGGCACGAGCCTGGCTCTCCGCCGCGAAGGCGTCCTGCTCGACGCGGCCGACGGTGAAGCGTCTGGCGATTTCCTCCGCCGTCATCCCCATGTGGCAGCCGTTGATCGAACAGGTCAGTCCTTCGCTGAGCATCGAGTCGACGACCTCCGCGTTGCCCATCCGGTAGCCCCACCGCGCGCCTGACATCAGGTACGGAGCCTGGCTCATCGACTCGGTGCCGCCGGCGAGCATCAGGTCGATGAAACCGGAGTTGACCGCTTCAACCGCGTGCACCACCGCCTGCAGGCCCGAGCCGCAGACCCGATTCACGGTTTCAGCCGGCACTTCCACCGGCACGCCGGCCTTGAGGGCCGCCTGGCGCGCGACGTTCATGCCGGCGCCAGCCTGCAGCACACATCCCATGACGACATCGCCCAGCTCGACTGCCTCGATCTCGGCGCGCCGAATCGCCTCGCGAATCACGACCGCCCCGAGATCCGCGGCAGACAGATCCCGAAACACGCCGCCAAACGAGCCGATCGGTGTCCGGCAGGCTGACAGAATGACCGCGTTGCCCATGCCGATGCCTTCTATGATACTGCCCTTGCACGGAATGAGTAGGCGGCACCGTGATCACACGAGCTCGGGCCGGTCGCGGAAGTGCTCGAGCGCCTCGGGATTGGCCAGCGCTTCGCGGTTGCCGACCGGACGCCCGTGGACGACGTCGCGCACTGCCAGTTCGACGATCTTGCCGCTCTTGGTACGCGGCAGGTCGGCAACCTGGACGATCCGGGCGGGCACGTGTCGCGGCGTGGCGTTGGCGCGGATGTGCGCGCGGATCCGATCCGCCACCGCCTGATCGAGGACCACGCCGTCGCGCAGCCTGACGAACAGCACAATCCGCTCGTCCCCCTTCCAGTGCTGCCCGATGACCAGGCTTTCGAGGATCTCCGGCAGCTGCTCCACCTGGCGGTAGATCTCCGCCGTGCCTATCCGTACGCCGCCCGGGTTGAGGACTGCGTCGGAGCGGCCGTGGATGATCACCCCGTCGTGCCGCGTCAGCTCGCAATAGTCGCCGTGAGTCCACACGCCGGGAAAGCGCGCGAAATACGCCGCGCGATAGCGGCTGGCATCCGGATCGTTCCAGAACCCGATGGGCATGGACGGAACCGGTGCCGTACAGACGAGCTCGCCTTTCTCTCCGCGCACCGGCTCGCCCCGCTCGTTCCAGACCTCGACCCGCATGCCGAGGCCGCGACACTGGATCTCGCCGCGCCAGACGGGGCCGATCGGGTTACCGCCGACAAAGCAGCCGACGATGTCGGTGCCACCCGAGATCGAGGCCAGATGCACGTCGTGCTTCACGTGCGTGTACACGAAGTCGAACGACTCCGGCGAGAGCGGCGATCCGGTGGACGTCATCGTGCGAAGCCGGCCGAGGTCGTGCGCCTCGCGCGGCCGCAGCTCCGCTTTGGCGACGGCGTCGATGAACTTCGCCGACGTCCCGAACAGGGTGATGCCCTGTTGCTCGGCAAACGAGAACAGCACGTTGGCGTCCGGGTGAACAGGCGACCCGTCGTAAAGCAGGATGGTGGCGCCGGACGCCAGCGCCGTGACCAGCCAGTTCCACATCATCCAGCCGAGCGTCGAGAAGTAGAACACGCGGTCGCCCGGCTGGATGTCACACTGCAGCTGGTGTTCCTTCAGATGTTCGATCAGGGTTCCGCCGGCGCCGTGCACGATGCATTTGGGCACCCCCGTCGTGCCCGACGAGAACAGGACGTAGAGCGGGTGGTTGAACGGGAGGGCCTCGAATTGCAGCGCGCCACCGCGATGCGGGGCCACGAAGGCTTCCCAGTCCTCGTCCCCGATCGTCGTGCGGAGGAGCGAGGGTAGCTGGGCCGCGACGCTCGCCGCCTTCGAGCGAAGATCGAACACCCTGCCGCCGTAGTGATAAGTGTCAGCGGCGATGAACAGCCTGGGCTCGATCTGGCCGAAACGGTCGAGCACGCCCGCCACGCCGAAATCCGGGGAACACGACGAGAAGACCGCCCCGATCGACGCGGCGGCGAGGACCGCCACGATCGCCTGGGGCGTGTTGGGCAGATAGGCTGCGACGCGGTCGCCCGCCCCAAGGCCCGCGGCCCGCATCGCGGCCGCGGCGGCCGCGACCTCGCAGCGCAGCTCGCGCCACGAGACGGTTTGCGGGCCGTCGACTTCCGTTCTCGCGATGATCGCCGGCGCGGCTCCGTCGAGGCGCAGGCAGTTCTCGGCGAAATTCAGCGTCGCATCTGGGAAGAACCGCGCACCGGGCATCCGATCCAGATCCACGGCGACGCGGTCGCCCATCGTGCCGCGGATATCGGCGAACTCCCAGACAGCCCGCCAGAACTCGAGCGGCCGCGAGATGCTCTCCTCGTATAACTGCGGGTAGGACAGTCCGCGTCCGAACCTGGTCAGGTTGGCGCGCGCGATTCGCTCCGCCGACGGCGCCCACAGCGGCACGTCCATCCGGCGATTATGGATCGCGACCGCGCGCCGGCTGTCAGCGCTGCGGCTCGGGGGCGGCGGCGAGTTCGGTCAGCTGCCGCTCGGCAGAGCGCGCCTCGGCGTCGGCGACGCCGGGGTGGAGCGCCCGCGCCACGGCAAGGTGTGCGGTCATCCGGCAGAGCAGCTCGCGCCGTTCCGGTCCCGCCTGCCGGGCGGCGTCCGCTCCGAGCAGGAGGGCGGTCCGGCGGTGGATGGCCGCCGATCGCGGATGCTCGGCCAGCAATCGCGCAACCCGCACGTGCTGCGCGGCACGCGCCGTCGGATCGAGTACTGCCGTCAGCGCCACCTGGTCTTGTGCCGGGTCTTCGCTCAGCGTCTGGTCCGCCGCATCGGCCATGAAACTGCGGGCCAGCCGGACGTAGCTCGCCGGCGCCCAGACGTGGCCGGGCACGTCGACGGTGAACACCTCAGCCCGCCGTGACAGCGAGAACCGCCTCCGGCCCTCAGCCGACCCGACGCTGCGGACCTGGAACGGATCGCCTGCCTCGAAGTGATCGGCGGTCGCGGCGATGTTCAAGATCGATCCAGCGATTTCAGAAACGAGTCTTTCGTCCTCGGTGGTGTAGCGCGGAGCGGCGGCGTCGATGCCGGCCAGCGACGGCGGCATCGCGGAAAACGTCCCGGATTTCGTGAAGCCGGCGGCGCACGCCGCGAACGAGAGCACTGCGAAGACGGAAAGACGAGCCATTTGGCGTCGCGCCCGTGCAAGCCGAACGCCACTACACCTCGTAGATCTCCTGTTTCCAGACGCGGAAGCCCCGCGCGAGGTAATTCGGGAGCGCCGATGTGTGATCCAGTGAAGACGTGTGCAGCCACACGCGCGACGCGCCGCGCGCCCACGCGCATTCCACCGCACGGGCGAGCAGAAATTTCCCGAGTCCGCGTCCGACGAACGCCGGCAGCAACCCGAAGTAGGCAATCTCGACGCCGCCGTCGCCATCCGTGCGCAGCTCGAAGTAGCCGCCGGACTGCCCGGCCTCGGTCAGCACCCAGAGTTCGAGCGCAGGATCCGCGAAGTAGCGTCGAACGTCCTCGTCGCTCCAGGCCAGACGGTCCACCCAGTTGTGCTCCCCGCCGACCCCGGTATAGAGGAAGCGCCAGAGCGCGGGGGCCGGATCCGCCACCCGTTCGACCGACAGCTCCCCTTCGGGCGCAGCAACCGCCTCGAGGTCGGCCGGGTCGGTCATCTCGAGATAGGTCCGTACCGCTCGCACCGAGCTCGACATTTTCGAGCTAGCCCCGCCCGATGAAGGGCATCCTGGTGGCCATCACCGTCAGAAACTGGACGTTGGCGTCGAGCGGCAGGGCCGCCATGTAGAGGACGGCATCGACGACGTGACGGACGTCCATCCGCGGCTCGGGACGCATCGCGCCGTCCGCCTGCAGGGTGCCGCCCTGGAACCGCGCCGTCATCGGCGTCTCGGCGTTGCCGATGTCGATCTGGCCGCACGCGATGTCGTACGGCCGTCCGTCGAGCGACAGCGATCGCGTCAGGCCGGTGACGCCGTGCTTGGTCGCGGTGTAGGGGGCCGAGTTGGGCCGGGGGACGTGCGCGGAAATCGAGCCGTTGTTGATGATCCGGCCACCGCGCGGCGTCTGCGTCTTCATCAGCGCGAACGCCTGCTGCGCGCACAGGAACACGCCGGTCAGGTTGACGTCGACCACCGCCTTCCACTGCTCGAAGGTCAGCTCGTCGAACGGCACCCCTGGAGCACTCGTGCCGGCATTGTTGAAGAGGACGTCGAGCCGGCCGGCGCGGCTCCGGATGGTGTCGAACAGGGCACGAACCGACGCCGGATCGCCGACGTCGGCTGCGACCGCGACGGCTCGCCCGTCCTCCCCCGTCTCGTCCGCCACCGCGGCGAGGAGCTCCTTGCGGCGGCCGGCCAGAAAGACCGTGTATCCGTGCTTCAGCAGCCCGAGCGCCACGGCCCGCCCGATACCGGATCCCGCGCCAGTCACCAGCGCAATCTGCGTCGTTTCGCTCACGAGCGAACAGTAGCAAATAATGTCCGGACCATGAAGATCCTCGTCACCGGCGCGGCCGGGTTCCTCGGCGGCAGGCTGGTCAAGGCGGTGCTCGCCGGTCCAGCGGGTTTCCCTCCCTGCACTGCGCTCGTCGCCGCCGACGCGGCGCCGTGCACGGCGCAGGATCCGCGTGTAGCCAGCCGGGTGGGCTCGATCGCCGATCCCGCGTTCGTGCGCTCGATCGTCGAGCCCGACGTCGGCGTCGTCTACCACCTGGCCGCCGTGCTCAGCGGCCAGTCGGAGGCTGAATTCGACACGGCGCTGCAGGTGAATCTCGAGGGGACGCGGCTGCTCCTCGAAGCGTGCCGGGGGCTCGGGACCGAGCCGCGGTTGATTTTTTCGAGCACGGTTGCCGTTTTCGGCGGGCGCCTGCCGCCGCTCGTTCCCGAAAGCCAGGCGCTGCAGCCGCAGACCACCTACGGCGTGACCAAGGCCATCGACGAACTGCTGGTCTCGGAGTATTCGCGGCGCGGATTCATCGACGGCATCAGCTGCCGCCTGGCCACCATCACGGTGCGCCCTGGGAAGCCGAATTCGGCTCTCTCGTCCTTCGTCAGCGGCATCGTTCGCGAGCCGCTGGCCGGCATCGACACGATCTGCCCGGTGCCGCTCGACACGCCTATCTGGATCAGCTCGCCGGCGACCGTGATCGGCAATCTGGTGCATGCGGGCCGGATTGAGACCGGCGCGCTGGGGGCCGATCGAGCACTGAACCTGCCAGGTCTGAGCGTTACGGCCGGCGAGATACTGGCGAGCCTGGAGCGCGTCGGCGGCGCGGCCGCGCGCGCCCGGGTGCGGGTCGAGCGGGAGGAGCGCGTCGCACGGGCGATGTGCGGGTGGCCCGCCGCACTCGACGCCAGCCGCGCGCTGGCGCTCGGGTTCACCGCCGACACCGACGTCGACGCCATCGTCCGTCAACACATCGCCGAACGGGGTTGAGGCGAAGCCGTTCGTCGGCGCGACTGCACCAATTCCAGCCGGAGCGGCGCGCCGACGATTCAGCGGGCGCGGTCGAGTGCAGTTCGCCAGCGGCAGGCGGACGTGAAGACGGCGTCGATCCCTTCACCGGTGTCGAGCGTGTCTCGGACCTCGGTCAGAGCGCGGATCAGGTGATCGAGCGCCTCGCGCAGGACGTCCTGGTTGGTCGCGCCGATGTCTTTCCAGATGCCGGGCGGACTCGCCGCCAGACGGGTGGTATCGAGCAGGCCGGCGCCGGCGATTTCGAGGCCGGCATCACCCGCCAGCCTGCCGACCACGTGCATCAGCGCGCTCGCCGTCAGCTGCGGCAGGTGCGACACGGCGCCGACGAACCGATCGTGGAGCTCGGGCGTCATCACGTGCGGCACGGCGCCGAGCCCGGAGACGAAGGCATCGAGCCGCGTTATCGCGTCTGTGGGGGTGCCGGGCGCCGGTGTGAGGATCCAGGGGCGACCGCTGAAGAGATCGGCGCGGGCATTCGCCGCCCCGCCCCGGGCGCCGCCCGCCATGGGATGGCCGCCGACGAAGACCAGCGAGGGGCGCGACGCCGCCGCGGCGCAGATGGCGCGCTTGGTGCTGCCGGTGTCAGTGACGACGGTCGCGCGCCGCAGGTGCGGCTCGATGGTCTCGAGCAGCGCGACGTTCGCGCGGACCGGCGCGGCGAGGATGACGAGATCGGCCTCGGCCAGCGCCGACAGATCGTCGCCCGCGTCGAGCAGCCGGACGTCGATGCCGGGCCACGCGCCCGAGGCCGCCTGGCCGACCGACGTGCCCATCAATCCGGCACCCGCGATCGCCAGGCGCGTAAATGGCGGTTCGCTCATGTGAGTTCGCTTCGCCCGGCCGGCGACTGCCGGAGGACCGGGACGCTACACTCCCCAGCCGCGGCGGGCGACCGGTTCGAGGCAGATGCTCCGGCCGATCGCCGGGGCGATGATCCGCAGCTCCGCCATCAGGCGGTCGAACTGCTGCGGCAGCAGCGACTGCGCGCCGTCGCTGAGCGCGTGATCCGGGTCGTGGTGGACCTCGATGATCAGGCCGTCGGCGCCGGCGGCGACCGCGGCGCGCGCCATCGGCGCGACCTTGTCGCGACGCCCGGTGCCGTGGCTCGGGTCGCCGATCACCGGCAGGTGGCTCAACTGCTGGACCATCGGAATCGCCGAGATGTCGAACGTGTTGCGGGTGATCGTCTCGAACGTGCGAATCCCGCGCTCGCACAGCATCACGTTGGGGTTGCCGCCGGCGAGCACGTACTCCGCCGAGAGCAGCCACTCTTCGATCGTCGCGGAGATGCCGCGCTTCACCATCACCGGCATCCTCGACTTGCCGAGCTCGCGCAGCAGCGTGAAGTTCTGCATGTTACGGGCGCCCACCTGCAGGATGTGCGCGTAGCGTTCGATCAGCTCGATCTGGCTGAGGTCCATCACCTCGGTGATCAGCTTGAGGTTGTGGCGGTCGGCGGCGGCGCGGAGCAGGCGGAGCCCTTCCTCGCCCATGCCCTGGAAACTGTACGGGCTGCTGCGCGGCTTGAAGGCGCCGCCGCGCAGGATCTTGGCCCCGGCGCGCTTGACGGCGGCGGCCGCCGCCTCGACCTGCGCCTCGCTCTCGGCCGAACACGGCCCGGCCATCACGATCACCTCGTCGCCGCCGATCCGTACATCGTCGATCGTGATGACGGTGTTGTCGGGCTTGAAGCTTCGGCTCGCCAGCTTGTATGGCTCGGTGATCCGGTGCACTTCCTGGACGCCGTCGAGCACCTCGAGCAGCGCCATGTCGTACTGCCGCGTGCCGCCGACCGCGCCGAGCACGGTGCGCAGCGCCCCCGTCGACCGGTGCACGTCGAACCCCATCTCCGTCAGTTTCGAGATGACGGACTGGATCTGGTCGTCCGTCGCGCGTTCCCGCATCACTACAACCATGGCTACTTCGCGTCCTTTTGTTGAGCGTTCAATTGTACTGCTTCGGCAATACGTTCCAGGTGTCGGGCTTCGTCGATGATGCGCTCGAAGAGCCGCTTGATCGCCGGCGGGTCGAGCGGCCCGGTGTTGTGCGCTTCCACATTGCGCAGCACCTCGGCTTCGCGCTCGGGCTGGTAGATGGCGACGCCCATCTCACGCTTGATGCGCCCGATCTCCAGCGCGCATGCGGCGCGGGCGTTGAGCAGACGGACGAGCGACTCGTCCAGCAGGTCGATGCGCTTGCGCAGGTCTTCGAGGTCGGCCTTCACGACGGTTGTCCCTTCAGCCAGCGCACGTAGGCGCCGGCACGCGCGGCGACGTCGGATGACGCGCCGTGTTCGGCGATGACGCTGACGAGCGCGCTGCCGACGACCGCCGCGTCGGCCCAGCGGCTGACGGCGGCGACGTGCTCGGGCGTCGAGATTCCGAATCCGAGTGCCAGCGGCAGCGACGACTGCGCCCGGATGCGGCGGACGAGCGGCTCGACGTCGGCCGCGAGCTGGTCGCGCACGCCGGTGACCCCGAGCCGCGAAATCACGTAGAGGAAGCCGCGCCCCAGCTCCGCCGCGGCGCGGATGCGGACGTCGGTCGTGGTCGGACTGAGCAGGAACACCGGGTCGAGATCGCGCTCGACCAGCTGCCCCCGAAACGACGCGGCCTCCTCGATTGGCAGATCGAGTACCAGCACGCCGTCGACGCCCGCCGCCGCCGCCGTTCTGACGAAGGCGTCCTCCCCCATCCGCAGGATCGGATTGGCATAGCTGAAGAGCACGATCGGCGACGCGATCCGCGCACGCGTCTCCCTGATCATGTCCAGAGCGCGGCGCAGTGTCGCGCCGCCGGCGAGCGCCCGTTCGGACGCCCGCTGGATGACGGGGCCGTCGGCCAGCGGATCCGAGAAGGGTACTCCGACCTCGATCACGTCGGCGCCGTTCTGCGAGAGCGACACGAGGATTTCCGAGGTGCGCGCAAGCGTCGGATCGCCTGCGGTCACGTAGGCGACGAGCCCGGGCTCGTCGCGAGCCCGCAGGCGGGCGAAGGTGTCGGCGAGCCTCCCCATCAGCGCGCCCCTCCGAGCGCCGTCTGCACGCTCAGCACGTCCTTGTCGCCACGGCCCGACAGGTTCACCAGCACGACCGCATCGCGCGGCATTAATGGCGCCAGACGGATGGCGTGCGCGACGGCGTGCGACGATTCGAGCGCCGGCAGGATGCCCTCCTCGCGCCCGAGACGCTCGAAGGCCGCCAGCGCCTCCCCGTCTTCCACGTAGGTATACTCCGCCCGTCCCCGGTCGCGGAGCCACGCGTGCTCCGGCCCGACCGACGCATAGTCAAGGCCCGCCGAGATCGAATGCGTCAGCTCGACGTTTCCGTCGGCGTCCTGCAGCACGTAGCTGCGGGTGCCCTGGAGGACGCCGGCGCTGCCGCCGGCGAACCGCGCCGCGTGCTCGCCCGGTGAGATGCCGCGGCCGCCGGCTTCGACGCCGATGAGCCGTACCTGCGGATCGTCGACGAAGGCGTCGAAGATCCCCATCGCATTGCTGCCGCCGCCGACGCACGCGACGATCGCGTCGGGGAGGCGCCCGAGCTGGGCGTCGCACTGGTGCCGGGCTTCACGGCCGATCACCGACTGGAACTCACGCACCATCAGCGGGTAGGGATGCGGGCCGAGCACCGACCCGAGCAGATAGTACGTGTCGCCGACATTGGTGACCCAGTCGCGCATCGCCTCGTTGATCGCGTCCTTCAGCGTGCGCGATCCCGCGTTGACCTCGATCACCTCGGCGCCGAGCAGCCGCATGCGGAAGACGTTGAGCGACTGCCGCGCCATGTCGTCCGACCCCATGTAGACGTGGCAGTCGAGCCCGAGCAGGGCGCAGACGGTCGCGGTGGCGACCCCGTGCTGCCCGGCGCCGGTTTCGGCGACGATTCGCCGCTTCCCCATCCGGACGGCGAGCAGCGCCTGGCCGAGCGCGTTGTTGATCTTGTGCGCGCCGGTGTGCGCCAGGTCCTCGCGCTTGAGGAAGAGGCGCGCGCCGCCGGCCGATGCCGTCAGCCGCTTCGCCTCGTAGAGCGGCGTCGGACGCCCGACGTAGTCGCGCAGCAGCTGCTGCAGCTCGCGGCGGAAGCCCGCGTCCTCCCGGACCGCGAAGTAGGCCGCCGTCAGCTCCTCGATGGGTGCGACGAGCGTTTCGGGAACGTAGCGGCCGCCGAACGCGCCGTAATAGCCGCGGGTGTCTGGATCTCTCTTGCCGAATGTCGGGCCGGTTGTGAAAGTCATGTCAATGACGAATGGAGAATGTCGAACAGGGCGCGCAGTTTTGCAGGATCTTTTCGGCCGGGCGCGGATTCGACGCCCGATGACACGTCGATCGCGGCGGGGCGCACCGTTTCGATCGCCTCGATGACGTTCGCCGCGTTCAGGCCGCCGGAGAGAATCACCGGGCGGCGAGCGGCGATCTTCGCCGCGACCGCCCAGTCGACGCGACGTCCGGTCCCACCACGCCTTTCCGGGTCGTGGGCGTCGAGCAGTACGCTTACGTCGCCGGGAACCGCGGCCGCCGCCACGATGGCCTGGGCGTCACCGACGGCAATCGCCTTGATCTTGGGCACGCCCCTGTCGCAGTACGATTCCGGAGGCTCGTCACCGTGCAACTGCACGGCCGACAGCCCCACCGTCGCAGCCACACGGAAGGGTTCGTCGCCCTGGTTCACGAACACGCCGATCGCCGGCACCAGCGGCGGCAGCCCCTTCACGATCGCCCAGGCATCGTCGATGTCGACGCAGCGCGGGCTGCCGGGCCAGAACACGAGGCCAATCGCCGACGCACCGAGTTCGGCGGCGAGTGCGGCGTCTTCGGGGGTCGTGATGCCGCAGATCTTGACACGGATCACGCCGCCACCCCTCTCAGGAGGCGGAGCGCCGCCCCAGGATCTGGCTGCACAATCAGCCGCTCGCCGACCAGGAATGCGTGATACCCGGCGCGCTCGAGTCGGGACAGATCGCTGGTCTCACGCAGCCCGCTTTCGGCGACCGCCACGATGCCGGTGGGCAGGCGCGGCGCAAGCCGTTCGTGCAGCTCGGGCTCGACCGCCAGCGTGCGGAGATTGCGGCTGTTCAGGCCGACGATCTCGGCGCCCGAGTCCGCGGCGATCGCGAGCTCCGTCTCGTCGTGCGCCTCGACGAGCGCCGCTGCGCCAACGTCGCGGGTCACGGCCAGGAGGGCGCGGAGGTCGGCGGGCGTCAGCGCGCCCACGATCAGCAGGACGGCGTCGGCGCCCGCCATCACCGCCTCGTAAACCTGGTAGCGAGTGACGATGAAATCCTTGCGGAGGATCGGGATGCGCACTGCGCTGCGCACGGCGGCCAGGTGCTCGAGCGCGCCGTCGAAGAAGGTCGGCTCCGTGAGCACGGAGATCGCCGCGGCGCCAGCCTCGGCATACCCGCGCGCGTGGGCCGCCGCGTCGTACTGCTGGCGCAGGATCCCCCGCGAGGGGGAGCGGCGCTTGCACTCGGCGATCACCCGCGGCGACGGGCCGTCGCGGAGCGCCTCCAGGAATCCGGCGCCGTCGGGCCGGCGCTTCGCTGCCGCCGCTTCGACCTGGGCGAGCGGGATCGTTTCCGCGCGCACTTCGGTGACACGGAGCGCCGCGGCGGTGATGGTCGCGAGCAGGTCGGGCGGCGCGAGCGGCGAGGCGGGCGGCGCGATCATGCGACGCCGGCTCCTGCCCGAGAACACGCGATCAGCCGTTCGAGGACCGCGGCGGCGCGGCCGCTGTCGATGGCCTCGGCGGCCAGCGCGATACCCTCACGGACCGTCGCGACCCGTCCGGCGATCAGTAGAGACGCGCCGGCGTTCAAGACGACGACATCGCGGGGGCCGCCGGCCTCGCCGGCCAGCACGCGCCGCGCGATCTCCACGTTGTCCTGCGGCTCCCCGCCCCTCAGCGCCTCGGACGCGCTCTTCGGCAATCCGACGTCCGCCGGGTGCAGGTAGAAGGTGTTCACCTGTCCCTCTCGGCACTCCGAAATCTTCGTGTATCCGGTGGTCGAAATCTCGTCGAGCCCGTCGGCGCCGTGGACGACCCAGGCGCGCTCGGAGCCGAGCTGGGCGAGCGACCGCGCCACGAGCTCGGTCAGCTCCGGCCGCGGCACGCCGACGAGCTGTCGCGTCGCGCCGGCCGGGTTGGTCAGCGGGCCGAGCAGATTGAACGCGGTACGGACGCCCAGCTCACGCCGCGTCGCCGCCGCGTGCTTCATCGACGGATGGAAGACCTGGGCGAAGAAGAACGCCATGCCGGCATCCTCGAGGCAGCGCTCGACGACAGGTGGCGGGGCGCTGATGTTGACGCCGAGCGCCTCCAGCAGATCGGCGCTGCCGCAGCGGCTCGAGGCGCTCCGATTCCCGTGCTTGGCGACGCGCACGCCGCAGGCGGCGAGCGCGAGCGCGGCGATCGTCGAGACGTTGAACGTGTGGGCGCCGTCGCCGCCCGTGCCGCAGGTGTCGAACACCGGTCCCACGCTCCGGCTCAGGCGCGTCGCGCGCGCCCGCATCGCCGTCGCCAGGCCGACGATCTCGTCGGGCCGCTCCCCCTTCATCGCCAGCCCGACCAGCAGACCCGCGATCTGCGACGGCTGCGCATGGCCGTCCATGATCGCCTCCATCGCCGACGCCGCTTCGCCGACCGTGAGGTCCTCGTGGCGCTGCAGCTTTTCGATCAGATCGCGGAACATCACAGCTCCAGGAAGTTGCGCAGGATCTGACGCCCTTCGCCGGTCAGGACCGACTCGGGGTGGAACTGGACGCCGTGCAGCGGCCATTCGCGATGGCGCAGCCCCATGACGATGCCGTCCTCCGTGCGCGCGGTCACTTCGAGCGGCGCCGGGACCGGCTCGTTCACGACGAGCGAGTGGTAACGTCCGGCCACGAACGGCTGCGAAATGCCGACGAACACGCCGCGGCCGTCGTGCTGCACCTTGGACACCTTGCCATGCATCACCACCGGCGCGCGCGCGACGTCGCCGCCAAACGCGTAACCGATCGCCTGGTGCCCCAGGCAGACGCCGAACACCGGCACGCGCGGCCCGATCCGGCGGATGACGTCGACGCTGATGCCGGCGTCCTCTGGCCGGCCAGGGCCGGGGGAGATCACGATCCGCTCTGGCGCAAGCGCCTCGATCTCGCCGAGCGTGATCTCGTCGTTTCGCCGGACGCTGGGGGCGTGTCCCAGCTCCCCCAGATACTGCGCGAGGTTATAGGTGAACGAATCGTAGTTGTCGAGCAACAGGACCGTCATGATTGGCGCTCACACCCGGCGGCTGCCCGCCGGTTCCCTCTTGCTGCCGGCCGGAGTGCGCTCCGGCCGCTGCCGCTGCTCCGCGTCGCTCCGTTCCGCGCGCGCCTCATAGCTCGGTCTCCGCCATTTCCAAGGCCTGGAGCAGCGCCCGCGCCTTGTCGCGGGTCTCCTCGTACTCCGCGGCGGGATTCGAATCGGCCACGATGCCGGCGCCCGCCTGCACGCGCGCGACGCCATCGCGAATCGTGATCGTTCTGATCGCAATGCAGAAATCCAGGTTGCCCGCGAAGTCGATGTAGCCGACCGCACCGGCGTAGAGTTCGCGGCGGGTCGGCTCGAGCTCCGTGAGGATCTGCATCGCGCGAATCTTCGGGGCGCCCGACACCGTGCCGGCCGGGAAGCACGAGACCAGCGCGTCGAGGTGGTCGTGGGCGTCGGCGAGCCGGCCTTCGACGGTCGAGACCAGGTGCATGACGTGCGAGTAGCGTTCGAGCCCCATGTACTGCGGGACGCGTACGCTGCCGAACTCGCAGACGCGTCCGAGATCGTTGCGCCCGAGGTCGACGAGCATCACGTGCTCGGCGCGTTCCTTCTCGTTGCGTTTCAGCTCGTCGGCCAGCCGCAAGTCCTCTTCCTCTGAGCGGCCGCGCGGACGGGTGCCGGCGATCGGGTGCGTCTCGACCCGCTGCCCCTCCACCCGTACCAGCATCTCGGGCGACGATCCGACGATCGCAAAGGCGCCCATGCGGATGAAATACATGTAGGGTGACGGGTTGACGTGGCGCAGCGCCCGGTAGACGGTCAGCGGATCCGCCTCGACCCGCGCTTCGAAGCGCTGCGACAGCACCGCCTGGTAGATGTCGCCCGCCGCGATGCGCTCCTTGATCGTCCGGACGCCGGCCTCGTACGTCTCGCGCGTCACGTTCGAGGAGACCTCGGGCGCGCGGCCGCCGCCGGCTTTGGCCTGCGACAGGCTGCGCTCGAGCTCGCGTTCGAGGAACTGGATCTTCGCGCAGGCGAACTGGTAGAGGGCGGCGAGATCCTCGTCCGCGGTGACGCGGGCGTTGGCGATGATCAGGATGCGGTGCTTGACGTGATCGAAGGCGAGCACCGTGTCAAACAGCATGAATCCGGCGTCTTCCGCGTCGGACGGCGGCACCTTGGTCCAGGCTCCCGCCAGGGCCGGCTCGAACTCGATCGCCGCGTCGTAGCCGATGAAGCCGACGGCGCCGCCGGAGAAGCGCGGCAGCCCCGGCACGAACGGCGCCCGGAACTCGGCCATCATCTTGCGCAGGACCGGCACGAACGGCTCGTCGGTCTCGGTGGTGACTCCCGAGCGGTCGATGATCGTGCGGCCGTGCCGCGAGCGGAGCACGAGGAAGGGATCCTTGCCCAGGAACGAGTAGCGCGCGACCTGCTCGCCGCCTTCCACGCTCTCGAAGAGGAACGCGTAGTCCGAGTGCTCCGCGATCTTGAGAAACGCCGATACCGGCGTCAGCAGGTCGGCCATGATCTCCTTGACGACCGGCACGAAGGTGCCGCGCCCCGCGAGATCGACGAACTCTTCGTAACTCGTCTGCTTCATACCGCACGTGTCCTGATGGCGGACACCGCCGCCCCGGCAAAGAGTGCGGCCGGCGGCCGCTGCCCTGTCCAGACCTCGAACTGCCGCTCGGCCTGCGCCACGAGCATCGCCAGACCCCCGATCGCCTCGAGGCCGGCGTCGCGCGCGCGCCGCATCAGCTCGGTCGGGTCCGGGTCGTAGATCAAGTCGTACACGAGGTGCCCGTCGAGCGGTCCCTCGTAGGGGATGCCCGCGACGCTGCGGCTGCCGACCGGCGTCGTGTTGACCAGCAGGTCCCACGACCCGGCGGGCGGCGGCCACGGCACTGGCGTGGCGCCGGTCGCGCGCGCCACGTCGGCGGCCGCACCCGGGCGGCGCGCCGCAATCCCGACACGCGCTCCCTCGCCGACCAGCGCCAGCCCGACGGCGCGCGCCGATCCACCGGCTCCGAGAATGACGACGCGAAGCCCGTGCAGCACGATGCCGCCCGCCCGCAACGGCTCGAGGAACCCGTCGGCATCAGTGTTGGAACCCAGCCAGCGGCCGTCCCGGATCGCGATCGTGTTGACCGCCCCCGCCGTCCGCGCGGCCGGGGTCAGATCGTCGAGCATCGACAGCACCTCCTGCTTGAATGGAATCGTCACGCTCAGACCGCGGAGGCCGATCTCCGACGCGAACTCCCGGAGGCCGTCGAGATCGCGCGTCTCGATCGGCACGTAGGCCGCGTTGAGGCCGAGCGCCGCAAAGCCGGCGTTGTGCATCGCGGGCGAGAGCGAGTTGCCGACTGGCCGGCCCAGCACGCCGTACACCGCGGCCGCGTCGTCGACGCGCCTGAACCGGAATTCCTCGAGCAGCCGTGACGCCGGCAACTGCCCGGGCGCCATGCCGTTGCCGGCGTACGTCCATCGCGACCCGAAGCGCGCCGCCAGGACGCGCGTCGCGATTCCGGCGGCCCCCATGCCGATCAGGATCGACGAGCGATCCGGCCGCGCGGCGGCCAGCAGCGTGCGCAGGTCGGCGATGCGCTCGCTCATCACTGCGAGTTTGGCGATCTCCCCTCCCTGGCCGCGCAGGTCGTCGAGCAACTGGGCGGCGTTCGACGGCGTGGCATCAAACACATGCCGCGAAACCACGACGCCGCGCCCGCGGCGCGCAGCCATCACCGGCGCGCCTACCGAGTCCCATTCGACGTCGATGAACTCCGCGCCCTGCGCGTCGGCGTCGGCCAGCACGCGGAGGCGTGCCTCCTCGGCGCCGGCGAAGAGCCCGCCCTCCCGGATCGGCCGGCAGGTGACAATCGCCGGCTTCGTGCGGCCCTGCAGCGCTGCCGCCGCGTCGGGGCGCGCCATCGAGTCGAGGCGCAGTTCCACCAGATCGGCGTCCGCTTCGGCAGCGGCGCGCGCGTGGCGGATCGCCTCCGCGTCACGTCCGATCACGGTGATGCACAACTCAGTCACAATCGCACTGCTCTATGGCCCGGGACCGAGAACAAAAAAAGCCCCCTCAATCGGTCCGATTGAGGGGGCTTGTTGGTGACGTTCGCCTTCGTCTAACGGTCGCGTGTCAGCGTCCCACCCCCTCGATGCGCGCGTACCACCACCAATACGACGTAAACGCCGTAAAGGCAACGCGGCTCGAACGGGCGACTGACGACACGATGGGATGAGCCTAACACAACTCGGCTGCGGTTTCGCAATCCGCCCGCGAAACCATGCTATAACGGTTTAAATATCATGAAGATCCGGGCTTTTCTCAGCGCTGGCATCATCGCCGCGGCCAGCATGGCGCGCCTGCCCGCGGCCCCGGCGTTCATGCCGATCGACGAGATCAAGCCCGGCATGGTCGGCACCGGTCGCACCGTCTTCGAAGGCGCGGAACTGCAGGACTTCACAGTCCGCATTCTCGGCGTGCTCAAGAACGTGCAGGCGCCCAAACGCGACTTAATCCTGGCGCGGCTCGAGGGCGGTCCGCTGGCCCAGACCGGCGTGATCGCCGGGATGAGCGGCAGTCCTGTCTACATCGACGGCCGCCTGGTCGGCGCCGTGTCGTACTCGATTGGGTCGTTCCCCAAGGAACCCATCGCCGGCATCACGCCGATCGCCGAGATGATCGACGCGACCACCAACAACGCCTCGGTCCGCGCGCGCGCGGCGCAGAACCGGGTCGACCTGCCGATCACGCCCGATCACTTCGCGACGGCCATCCGCACGGCGTATCAGCGCGTCGCGGCGTTCGCGGATCGGCCGGCCGACGTCCAGGCCCTCGGGCTGGCGGCCAGCGAGGGGACGCAGATTGGCGCGCTGCTCCGGCCGATCTCGACGCCGCTCGTGATGGGCGGCATGAGTGCGGCCACCGGCGATCTGGTGTCGTCGATGTTCCGTGATGCCGGGTTCACGCCGATGCTCGCCGGCGGCACGGCCGCGGGCGGGTCGTCGACGGCCCCGCTCCGTCCGGGCGATCCGATCGGCGTCGCGCTGCTCAGCGGCGACGGCGAGATGGGGGCGACCGGCACCATCACCCACATCGACGGCGACAAACTCTACGCCTTCGGCCACCCGTTCTACGGCTTCGGACCGACCGCCTTCCCGATGACCAGGGCCACGATCTACGCGACCCTGCCGAGCCTGATGTCCTCGTTCAAGATCGCCACCATGGGCGACGTCGTCGGCACCATGCAGCAGGATCGATCGACGGCGATCGCCGGCACCCTCGGCAAGCCGCCGGCACTCATTCCCCTGTCGGTGACCCTCGACTCGGGCCACAACGGTAAGCGCACGTTCAACTTCGCGATCGTCAACGATCAGATCTTCACGCCGCTGCTGACCTATGTCGCGCTCTTCAACACGCTGGGAAACTACGAGCGCAATTTCGGCGCGATTACCTACACGGTCAAAGGGCGGGCCATTGTCGACCGGCATGACGATCTGTCGTTCGAGGACATCTTCACCGGCGAGAGTCCGATCCCGAGCGCCTCGGCCTATGTCGCCGGACCGATCACGATGCTGATGGCCAACGACCTCGAGCCGGTGACGGTCAAGAGCGTCGAGCTGTCGATCACCACGTCGGAAGAGTCGCGCGCCGCGACGATCGAGCGGGTGTGGCTCGACGACGTGAGGCCGCGGGCCGGCAAGAGCGTGCCGCTGAAGGTGCTGACGCGCAGCTACCGGGGCGCCGAGAAGATCTCGACGATCCCGATCGAGATTCCGGCCAACGCGTCGGGGCAGCTGACGGTGATGGTGACCGACGGCCGGCAGCTCAATCAGATCGAGCAGCGGGATTTCCGGCGCAGCGTGCAGCCGCAGAGCGTCGGCCAGATGATCAAGCTGCTGAACGAGACGCACCGCAACAACCGCGTCTACGTCCGGCTGCTGACCGGAACGCCAGGCGCCGTCGTCGACGGCGAGGCGATGACCTCGCTGCCGCCGTCCGTACTCTCGGTGCTCGAGGGCGATCGCAGCGGTGGCAGCTTCACGCCGATTCGCAGCGCCGCGCTCGGCGAATGGGAGCTGCCGATGGATTCCGCGATCAGCGGCACGCGCGTCCTGACGATCGATCTCGACAGCCGCGGCGGCCGGTGAAGGAAGCCGCGGATGAACGCGGATGAAGACGGAACGAGACCGATCACGAGCATGTTGAAACGAACGGCGATCGCCGCGGCTGCGGCGGTCGCGGCGTCTGCCCTCCTGTCTGCCTCCACTGCGACATTCTGGACGGTCTCGACCCAGGCCGATTTCCTCAAGGGAGACGTCGACAACCTGTCGATCGACGGCGACGGGCGCGTCTTTCCCGGCCCGGCGATCACCCAGATCGCCGAAACCGCGGCGCCATTTATCTGGACGCTGCTCGCCGGACCCGACGGGACGCTCTGGGCCGGTACCGGCAACGAGGGACAGGTCCTCAAGGTCGGCCGCGACGGCAAGACGTCGACGTTCTTCGACGCGCCGGAGATCGAGGTGCACGCGATCGCGCCGGCGCCGAACGGCGGGCTCTACGTCGGGACGTCGCCCGACGGCCGCATCTACGAGGTCGCGGCCGACGGCACGTCGAAGACCTTCTTCGATCCCGACGACAAGTACATCTGGGCGCTGGCGGTCGGGCCTGACGGCACGCTGTTCGCCGCCACCGGCGAGAAGGGGAACATCTACCGCATCACCCCGGACGGCAAGGGCGCGCTCTTCTACAAGACGAACACGACCAACGTCGTGTCCCTCGCCGTCGACCGGGCCGGCAACCTGCTCGCCGGCACCGAGTCTCCGGGCCGGATCTTCCGCATCGATCGCAATGCCAAGGCGTTCGTGCTGCTCGACTCCTCGTTCAAGGAGATCCACGCGTTGAGGCTGGCCGCCGACGGCACGATCTACGCCGCGGCCTTCAGCGGGACGCCCGGCGGTGATGATCGGTCGGGCTCGATCAACCTCAGCGCACCCGATGTGGCGCCGTCCCGCGCACCGGTGCCAACCGTTTCCGCTGAAATCACCGGCATCACGGTCGTCGACGCGACCGGCGTCACCAGCGGGCCGGTGACCTCCTCGCGGTCACGGAGTCCGAAAGGGGCAATCATCCGCATCCGCGCCGATGGCCTGTGGGACACGCTGTGGGAGGCGACCGACGACTGGCCGTTCGACGTGCTGATCGACAACGACGGCTCGCTGCTCGTCGGCACCGGCAAGGAAGGCAAGGTCTTCCGGCTCTCCGGCGACCCCGCGCGGGCCACCCTCCTCACGCGCGCCGCGGCACGCCAGGTGACGGCACTCGTGCGCGATCCGTCGGGCCGCGTCGTCGGCGCGACGAGCAACCCGGGACGCATCTTCGCGCTCTCGTCAGGGCGGGCGGCGAGCGGCACCTACGAGTCGGACGTCCGCGATGCCGGCACGGTGGCGACCTGGGGTGCGATTCGCTGGCGGGCGTCGGCGTCGCCCGGCGACGTCGAGATCGCCACGCGCTCGGGCAACACCGCGAATCCCGACGAGACGTGGAGCACGTGGTCGGCGGCGTACACCACCTCGAGCGGACAGAAGATTACCAGTCCGAACGCGCGCTATCTGCAGTGGCGAGCGGTCTTGAAGCAGTCGGCGGTCCTGACCTCGGTCACCGCCGCGTACCTCCCCCGCAACCTCCGGCCGATCGTGACCAGCATCACCGTCCATCCGCCGGGAGCGGTCTTCCAGCGTCCGTTCTCGACCGGCGAGCTGGAGATCGCCGGCTTCGAGGAAAACACCTCGGACGGCCGCGGACCGCAGCAGCAGACGTCATCCAACGCCGGCGTCCCGCCGCCCCCGGCCCCCGCTCTGGGCCGCAAAATTTACCAGAAGGGCCTGCAGACGTTCGTGTGGAAGGCGGACGACGACAACGACGATCGGCTGCAGTTCGACGTGTTCTACCGCCGCGAAGGCGAGTCGTCGTGGAAGCCGCTCAAACGGGGCCTATGGGATCCGATCCTGGTATGGGACACGACCTCGGTGCCCGATGGCACCTACTACGTGAAGGTCGCCGCGAGCGACGCGCCGTCCAATTCGCCCGATACCGCGCTGGTCGGCGAACTGGAGAGCGTCAGCTTCGATGTCGACAACACGCCGCCGGTCGTGGAGCTGCAGCCGTCAGCGCGGGTGAACGGCAAGCCGACGGTCAAGTTCATCGTGCGCGATGAACAGTCGGCCGTCTCACGCGTCGAATATTCGCTCGACGGCAGCCGCTGGCGGGTGGCCTACCCGGTCGACGGGATTGCCGATTCGCGGAAAGAAGAGTTCGTGGTGACGCTGGAGGAGAGCGACGGCGGCCGCTCGGTGATCATCAGGGCCACCGATGCGATGAACAACGTGGCCACGGCGCTCGCGACCGCCAAGTGAGACGAGAGCCCGGCTAACTGCCGACTACCCTTGGCCTCGCCGCCACTGGCTTGACCGTCACGTGTTCGACGACCCACACCATGTTGACCGCGAGCCGGTCCGTGCCATAGCGCGCCGGCTCCAGCCGCCCGCGGGAGATCTCGGTGATGAGCGCGGCCACCTGACGGCTCCCCCGGCTTTCACCGAGCGCCTGCATCGCGGCGATGCTGCCGTCGCGCGTGACCACCGCGGCAAACGCCAGTATCTGTTCGGCGCCTTGACCCGATCGCTCGAGCGAGGCGTTGATGCTGCCGTTTTGCGGCACCGAGGGCGCCTGCACCGCCAGCCCGTCGATGCCTGCGGGATTCAGGTCGGACCCCGGCACAGCGGAGACCATCGCGAGCAGCGCGCGCAGCGAGTCGTCGCGTTGCGGCGACGCGAAACGCAGCAGGCCGAGCGCGATCGCTCCCACCAGGAGCGTGCCGGCCGTCGCCGCGAGACCGATCCAGACGAGATGCATGTCGTCGAACATGCGCCGCAGCTGAGCGGCCCACGATTCGCTGGCCTCGGCGCGCATCCGGCTGATCACCCCCGGCGTGAGCCCGCTCCAGTCGTCGGAAGGGCCGGGCGCGGCCGCCAGCCGCAAGGCCGACGAGATGTCGTGATAGGCCTCGAGCTCGCGCTGGCAGCCGCTGCAGCCGTTCACATGCGCCTGAATCGCGATCCGCTCCTGCACGACCAGCTCGTCGTCGTGAAAGGGGGCGAGCCGCCGCCGTACCGCCACGCAGGTCAGGGCGTTCATGCGTCCCTCAACTGCGCCCGCAGCGCCTGACGGGCGCGGGCAAGGCGCGACTTCACGGTGCCGACCGCAATCCCGAGCGAGAACCCGATTTCCTCGTAGCTGAGGCCGTCGATTTCCCGCAGCACGATGGCGGTTTTCTGATCGAACGGAAGACCCTCGAGCGCGACCTGGATCTTTTCAGCCAGCAGCTTCTGGCCGACCAGCCGGTCGGGCCCATGATCGTGCGCCTCGGCCAGCTCCCCATGGTCCTGGATGTGCTGGTCGAGCGAGACCTGCTGCGCCCGGTGGCGCCGCCGCCACCAGCGCTGACGGTTCCTGGCCTGATTGACGACGATGCGGTAGATCCAGGTGCGCAGGCTGGAATGCCCGCGGAAGGTGTGGATGGTCCGGAACACACGCAGGAAGACTTCCTGCGACAGGTCGAGCGCCTCGTTGTGGTCGCCAAGGAGGTTGATCGAGAGCTGGTAGACCATGCGCTGGTGCTGGCTCACGAGCTCGGCGCACGCGTCTTCGTCGCGCGCGGCGCAGCGCTGGACGAGCGGACCCTCATGTCCGCCGACGTCGCTCCAGGTGATGGCTCGAACGGGTTTCACCGACAGCTCACTGCCCATGGTAGCACCTGCTCCCGACACCAACTTGGAACCCGCGGGGCCGAAAAAGTTCCCGCTGGTAACATGGACGCTGTGAAGCGGGTTCTGGCCGGGATCGTGCTGCTGGTCCTCACCGGGGCGGCTGTCTATGGCTACACCGTCAGCGAGCGTGAGCGTCGCTACCGCGACCTGATTGGCGAGGGGGACGCGGCGCTCGCCCGCGACAATACCGCCGCAGCGATTGAAGCCTTCAGCGGGGCCATCACCCTCAAGCCCGATTCGATGCTGGGCTACTTCAAGCGGGGACAGACCTATCACCGGCGCAGTGAACTCAGCGCGGCGCTGCGCGACCTCCACCGCGCCTCGGATATCGACCCGATGGCGACCGGGCCGCTCGAGGAACTGGGCGACGTGCTGCTCGTCGACAGCCCGCATCGCTACTCCGCGGCGGCCGATCACTACGCGGCCTACGTCCGGCTCGACAACCGCGCGCCGCGCGTGCTCTACAAGCTGGCCTTTGCACGCTACAACGACGGCCGCCTCGCCGACGCGATCGACGCCGTGCACGCCTCGCTGGCGCTCGACAACCGATCCGCCGACGCCTACTTTCTGCTCGGCCTGTGCGAGCGCGACGCCCAGCACCCCGAGCCGGCCAGACAGTCGCTCGAGCGAGCGATCCAACTGCAGCCGGCGATGCTGCACGCGCGCGAGCAGCTGGCGGATCTCGACGGCGGCCGCAACACTGAGGCGCGGCTCGCCCAGCTCGAGGCGCTGGCCGCGCTCGACCCGCGTGCGAGCCGTGACATCACCCTCGGCGTCGCCTACCTGCAGGCCGGCCAGCCCGAACGTGCGGTGCTCACGCTGAGCCACGCCGCCGAGCGCTATCGCGACGAACCGGCCATCTACGTGGCGCTGGGCCGCGTCTGGCTCGAGATCGCCCAGGCGCGGCACGATCGCGTGGCGCTCAACAAGGCGCTCGAAGCGCTCGCCGGAGCCGCCGCCAACGACAACAGCAGCGAAGGGCTGACACTGTTCGGCCGGGCCCTGCTGCTCGCCTCCGATGCCGAGGGGGCCGAGCGCATGCTCGAAGACGCCACCGCGAAGCAACCGGTCGACCCGCTGGCGTTCCTCTATCTGGCGGAGGCGGCCGAGCGGCAGAAGCACTACGCCACGGCTCGGCAGGCCCTCCTCGACTACGCGGCGCTGCGCGGCGACGAGCCGGAGGCGCGCCGCCGGAGCGCTGAGGCCGCCCGTGTGGCCGCGCTCTCGCTACAGCTCAACGACCCAACCACCGCCGCGACCTATTTCCTCAGGGCGGCCGAAGACGCCCCCAACGACGCTGGCCTGATTGCCCGCGCGGCCGACGCCCAACTGCGGGCCGGCGATCGCGATACCGCACGGGGCACCGCCGCGCGCGCTCTCGAGAAAGATCCGGCCAATCCGGTGGCGCTCGCCGTGCTGCGCCGCGCCGACCGCTGATCCAGCTGCCTTGCGCACACGCGTCGCTAGGCCTCGAGCCCCAGGCGGATCATGATCTTCACGAGGCGCTGCCGGCTGAGGCCGAGATGCTCGGCGGCCAGCGACCGGCGGCCGCCGGCGCGCGCCAGCGCGGCGCGGATGAACCGGCGTTCGAATTCGGAGCGTGCCTCCTCGTAGTGCGGGCTGGCGCGTGCCGCTTCGTGCGCCACTCGCGACGGCAGTAGCGATACCGGCACGCGGCCGCGCCGCGGCGCGTGCACCGCGAGTGACGCGATGACGTTTTGCAGCTCGCGAACGTTCCCCGGCCAGTCGTAGCGCGCCAGCGCCCCGATCGTGTCGTCGCCGAGCAGCGCGCGGCTGCCGACCCGCCCCGCCGCCTCGTGCCAGATGCGCGCGGCGAGCCACGGGATGTCCTCGACGCGTTCGCGAAGCGGCGGAATCGCGATGCGGATCACGTCGAGACGGAAGCGCAGGTCGACCCGGAACCGCCCGGCCTGCGCTTCCTGCTCGAGCGAACGGTTCGTGGCGGCGACGATCCGGACGTCGACCTGACGTGACAGGTTCTCGCCGACGCGCCGCACTTCCCCTTCCTGCAGCACCCGCAGCAGCTTGGCCTGCGCGCGCGGCGACAGCTCGGCGACCTCGTCGAGGAACAGAGTGCCCTGATCGGCTTCCTCGAAGAGGCCGGCGCGCTCGCTCATCGCGCCGGTGAACGCGCCGCGGGCGTGGCCGAAGAGCTCGGCCTCGAGCAGATCCTCCGTGAGCGCCGCGCAATTGATGGCGCAGAAGCGCCGGGCGCGACGCAGGCTGCGCGCGTGAATCGCCCTGGCGACGAGCTCCTTGCCTGAACCGCTCTCCCCTTCCACCAGCACCGGAAACGGCGCCGAGGCGGCCCGGCTTATCGCCTGCCGGACCCGTTCGGCTCCTTCGCCGCGGCCGAGCAGGTCGTCGGGGAACCGGACGCCCGCCTCGGCCGCCGCGACGGGTTCGACGGCGCGCACGAGCGGCGCGACGGCGACCGCCGTGGCGGCCAGCGTGTCGCGCACCGATTCCCACCCGGGATTCGCGCCGGCGACCCAGCGAACAGCCAGCGTGCCGACGACCGATCCGCCGGCCGCGACCGGGACGACCGCCTCCGGCGTGATGCCGTCGCGCACCACCGCGGCACCGCCGTTGAGTACCGGCTGGGCGAGCGCCGATTCACGCGGCCACGGCCGCCCGCTGCCGCCGACCACCTGGCCGCCCCGCGCCGATCGGATCACCACCGAACACGCCCGCAGGACGCGGAGCGTATCGCGCGCGACGACCTGCAGCGCCGCCGCCTCGTCACCGGCGCCCTGGATGGCATCAATCAGCTCCTGAAAACGGCGAATGAGATCGGCCGCGGCGCGCGGCGCCTCGGATGCCGGTTCGAGCTGCAGCGGCTGCTGCAACGCTCCGCGAATGACGATCGACGCCAGCGCCGGCAGACGGCCGGCGACGCGGAGCAGGCGCTCCCGCGTCCGCTGCGGCGGAGCCATCCCGCAGCGCTGCAGGCAGCCCCACCGTTCGGCCGCCACCTCGAACCGGCGCGCCCGATGGCCGGCACGCTCGGCGGCGCGCACGGCCTCGGCGATGTGACGCCCGACGCCTTCGGCGTCGCGCAGCGCGGCGTGCAAGCCTGCGGCGGCGAGATGGGCGTCGCAGGCGGCGTCCGGCGGCGGGTCCTGACGCGCGACCGCGACCTGCGCCGCGGCGGCCGCTTCCTGCAGCCGGCCGGCCGCCAGTTCGATCCGTGCGAGCAGCGCCGGGTCGGCGTCCCCCAGCACACTCCGGGCGTCGTCGAGCTCGCCGCGCCGCCAGAGCGTCCGCGCCAGCCAGATGCGCGCGGTGCCGCCATGCGGATCGGCCGCCGCCGTCCTGAACGCCGCCTCCGCGTCGGCGAACCTGGCCATCTCGTAGCTGGCGCGGCCGCTGCCGACGAGGACACGCACGACGAGCGCCGGGCCGTGTGCCCAGGCGCGAGCCTGAACCAACGCCCCCAACGCGCGCTGTGGCTGCGCGCGGTCGAGCATCAGGTCGGCGAAGTCGCACGCTGCCGAGGCCGCGGCCTCGAGAGCGCCGCGCGCCGCCAGCGCCGGGGCGCACCGGGCCAACACGCGGGCCGCGCGCGCGTGCCGCCCCCGAGCGGCGAGCACGCGGGCCGATTCGACCGCCCGGTGCAGGCGACCCACGCCGGCCTCGCCGCTCTCGGACGCGGGGGCGGCAGCGGCTGGTGACTCCGTCCCCGCGTCCGCTGCGCCATACTCCGGCGCCGTTTCGTGCACCCATCCCGCACCGCCCGAATCTCCCGCATTCGTCAGCGAGGCCACCGCCGCGCCTGGCCATCCTCCCGATCGCTCGATCGCCGTGCGCAGATCGGCGCTCGTCGGTCCCAACTCCGGGTCGAGAAATATCGCAGCCATCAGGTCGTCCTTCATCATCGGCTCCAGTCGCAGCAACGGGTGGCGCGGTTCATCGCGCCGGCATGCCGCCGGCTCGCGGCGGAATCGGATCCACACATGGCGTCGCGGCCCGGCCGCGGCGGCGGCCGCCATGACGCGCGGCAGGACCGCCTGCGCCGGCAGCCAGTCGAGGACGCACAGGTGCCTGGCGTGGGCGTGCTCCACGAGCCACGCTTCGTCGCCACGTGCATCGAGCACCGCGAAGCCAGCGAGGCGCGCCGCACGGGCCACCAGGACGCGCGCAGTCCGGAGTCCTCCGCCTGGCGGCGCCGTGACGTCGACGGCGAGCGCTCCCGCCGGGCCGTCGGCCTCGAGCACTGTGCGCAACGCGTCGAGTGGCGGCCGGTCGCGCAGCACGACCCCGACCGGCCGCGTGTCCGGCGCCGACGCTTCGACGACCGTCGCGACGTGCCGCGCCGCCATCGACGCGGTCAGCTCGACGCCGGCCGCGCGCAGGAAGCGCACGAGATGAAGCACCGCGCGGGTTCGCGCCATCTCGGTCATGCGCACGGGTTCGACGATCGCATGCGCCTCGAACCAGCGGCGGCGATCGGCGCCGTAGTCGAGCAGCGGGACGAGGAGTGGATGCCGAAGTGCGGCCAGTCGATCGCACACTGCGGTGCGCCGCGCGATGTCCGCGGCCGAGACCGCAACGTCGACCGACATGCGGACGCGATCGTTGGTCGCCAGATCCACGGCTCCGACGCCGTCTGCGAGCGGCAGGAAGCGCTCCGCGACAAGCTGCATGCGAACGCGGCGCGCGTTGCAAGACGCTGACCGTGCGCACGGCGATCGGAGACGGCCTCGCGGTCCGCGGGGCTGCGGGAGCACGCAGAAACTCGTATACAATTTTCGGCGGATGCTGAGGTTTCTCACCGCAGGCGAGTCGCACGGCCGCGCGCTGGTCGTGATCCTCGAAGGGCTTCCTGCCGGCTTGTCCGTCGACGTCGAGGCGATCGCGCGCGAGCTGCGGCGCCGCCAGGGCGGCTACGGCCGCGGCCGCCGCATGGCGATCGAATCCGACCGTGCCGACATCATCTCGGGGGTGCGCGCCGGCGAGACGCTCGGCGGCCCGGTGGCGATGATGATCGAGAACCGCGACTGGCCCAACTGGCAGTACACGATGCGCGCCACCGCAGAGGCCTCGGCCGATGCCGGCGGCGCGCGCCGCGGACCGGTGACGCGGCCGCGACCTGGCCACGCCGATCTGGCCGGCGGCGTCAAGTACGAGCGCGACGATCTCCGCGACATCCTCGAGCGCGCCAGCGCGCGTGAGACAGCCGCCAGGGTCGCGGCCGGCGCGCTGGCGCGCCAGTTACTGCGGCACGCCGGTATCCGGCTGACCAGCCATGTCTTCTCGATCGGCAGCCTCAGCCTGCCGAACCCGGAGCGCATCGATTTCGAGCGCGCCGCGGCGCTGCCAGAAGATGCGCCGCTGCGGGTCGCAGATTCTGAGCTCGAGGCGCGGATGATCGCGGAAATCGATCGCGCGCGCGAGGCCGGCGACACGCTCGGCGGCGCGTTCGAGGTCATCGCGACGGGCGTCCCGGTCGGTCTCGGCAGCCACGTACAATGGGATCGCAAGCTGGATGGGCGCCTCGCGCAGGCGCTGATGTCGATCCCGGCGATCAAGGCCGTCGGCATTGGCATCGGACCGGAAGCAGCTACCCGTCCTGGGTCCCGAGTGCACGACGAAATCCTGCCTGGTGGTGAGGGACGTGCGACCGGGCTCGCGCGTCCGACCAACAACGCGGGCGGACTCGAAGGGGGCGTCACCAATGGCGAGGACCTCCGCGCCTCCGCCTACATGAAGCCGATCTCGACGCTGATGAAGCCGCTGCGCTCGGTCGATCTCGCGACCATGACCGAATCGCCGGCCGCTATTGAGCGAAGCGACGTCTGCGCCGTTCCGGCGGCCGCCGTCGTCGGGGAAGCGATGACCGCGCTCGTGCTCGCCGATGCCCTCCTGGAACGATTCGGCGGCGACTCGGTCGCCGCCCTCGATCGTGCGATGGCCGCGTCCGACGCCGCCATCCGGTCGCGGTTCTCGAACACCCGCGCGTGATGGAACCGGCCGCGTACACGCGAGGATGATCCGGCCCATTCTCCGCTACGGCGAACTCGGCCTGCACGAACGCGCCGTCGACGTCACGGCGTTCGACGCCAGCCTGCACCAGCTCGTCGACGACATGACCGAGACCATGTACGCGGCTCCCGGCATCGGTCTTGCGGCGACCCAGATCGGCGTGCCGCTGCGCGTCTTCGTCATCGATCTGTCGGTGGGCCGCACCACCGGTGAGCTGATCGTGATGGTGAACCCGGCATTCGTCGAGCGCGATGGAACACAGCTCGAAGACGAAGGTTGCCTCAGCGCGCCGGGCTTCAACGCCACAGTGGTCCGGCCGCGGCGCGTGGTGATCAAAGGATTGACCCGTGACGGGATCGAGCGCACGATCGAAGGCACAGACCTGCTCGCGCGGGCGTTCCAGCACGAGATGGATCACCTCGACGGCACTGTCTTCATCGATCGCCTGCGCGGCATCAAGCGGGAGATCATCGTCCGCAAGATCCAGAAGCTGAAGAAATCGGGCAAATGGTGAGTCTGCGCATCGTTTTTCTTGGGACGCCTGCCTTCGCGGTCCCGTCGCTCGAGGTCCTGCTCGGCTCACGACATCAGGTGGTGGCGGTCGTGTCGCAGCCCGACCGCCCGCGCGGCCGCGGCCAGCACGTGCAGGCGACGCCGACGAAGCAGATCGCGTCGGCGCACGGTGTCCCGGTTCTGCAGCCGGCGAAAATCAAGGACGAGTCCTTCCAGCAGACGCTCCGTGAGCTGCAGCCGGATCTCGGCGTGGTCGTCGCGTTCGGGCGCATCCTCCCCGACAGCCTGCTCGCGATCCCGCGCCTCGGCATGATCAACGTCCACGCCTCGCTGCTGCCGCGCTACCGCGGGGCGGCGCCGATCCAGCGCGCCGTGCTGTCGGGCGACGCCGAAACCGGGGTGACGATCATGCGCGTGGCCAGCGAGCTCGACGCCGGCCCGACCTTCTCGATGGCGGCGGCGCCGATTCCCCCCGACGCCACCAGCGGCGATATGGAGACGGTGCTCGCACGGCTCGGCGCCGAGCAACTCCTCCCGATCGTCGACGCGCTGGCCGACGCACGCGCCACCGAGACGCCGCAGGATCATGCCGCCGCAACCCATGCGGCCAAGATCACGAAGGGCGAAGGCGCCGTCGACTGGGGGGCGGCGGCCCCCTCGATCCACGACCTCGCTCGCGGTCTGCAGCCATGGCCGCTCGCGTCGACGACGCTCGACGGCGCGCGTGTCGTGCTGCGGCGTACCGCCGCCGTGGGGCTCGACACCCACGACGCCCTGCCGGGCACGATCGTCCGCGCCCACGGAGACGAGCTAACCGTCGCCTGCGGCGGCGGGACGGCGCTCCAGATTCTAGAGATCCAGCCGGAGGGCCGGCGGACGCAGACTGCCCGCGAGTTCCTGGCCGGCCGGCACAGCCTCGAAGGCGCGCGGCTGGGAACGTGACGGCGCGCGTCGGACGCGCGTTGCCCGCGGAGCTTCCATGATTGCGCCCGCCCGGATCGCCGCCTACGAAACGCTGTTGGCGGTGGCGCAGGGACGCAGCGATCTGCCATCGGCGCTCGCACGGACTCGCGCCGTCCTCGACGACGAGCGCGATCGGGCGCTGGCCGGCGAGATCGCGACGGGCGCGATCCGCTGGCAGGGCGCCGCTGACCACATCGTGACGGCATTCTCCGGGCGTGGGGCGTCGAAGCTCGATCCTGAAATCGTCGCGATTCTGCGAATCAGCATCTTCCAGCTGCTGCACCTGGACCGCGTGCCTGCCTCCGCCGTGGTCGACGACGCGGTTGATCTGGCCCGCCGCGCCGGAAAGCGGAGTGCGTCCGGGTTCGTCAACGCGCTCCTGCGCCGGGTGTCGCGCGAGAAGACGCGCCTGCCGCTGCCGTCGACGCCGCCGCTCGACCTCCTCTCGATCACGCTGTCGCATCCGCGCTGGCTGGCGGCGAGGTGGATCGCCCGGCACGGTGCCGAGGCTGCCGAGCGATGGGCCAATTTCAACAACACGCCGGCGCCGCTCATCCTGCGCGCAAACAGGCTGGTGACGACCGCCGACGCGCTGGCGCGCGCGCTCTCGGCCGAGGGCGTGACCGTCGAGCCTGCGCGCCTGGCCGCCGACGCGCTCGTCGTGACCGGCGGAAACCCGCTCCTCACGCCGCTCGCCGGAACCGGCGCGTTCGTCATCCAGGACGAGGCGTCGCAGCTCGTCGGGATGTACGCAAGCGCGCAGCCGGGTGAGCGCATTCTCGACGCCTGCGCATCGCCTGGCGGCAAGACCACGCTCATGGCGGCGGCGATGCAGGACATCGGCGTCCTGGTTGCGGCGGACGTGCGCGGAAAGCGTCTGGCCCTGCTCCGCCGCACGGTTGCCGCGTCCGGCGCCCGGTCGATCCGTCTCGTGCAGGCGGACGCGCGCGCGAGCGCCCCGTACCGCGCACAATTCGATGCCGTGCTGCTCGACGCCCCCTGCTCCGGTCTCGGCACGATCCGGCGGGATCCCGACGTGCGGTGGCGTAGGACGGAAGCGGACCTGCCCGGGCTCGCAGCGGCTCAGCGGGAGATGCTCGACGAACTCGCCACGCGCGTCCGGCCGGGCGGCCGCCTGATCTATTCGACGTGCTCCGGCGAACCGGACGAGAACGAAGACGTCGTCGGGGCGTTCCTCGCGGCGCACGCCGAGTTCGTCCGCGTGACGCCCGCGGCGTTCGCCGCGCGTAGCGATCTCGCTGCACTGCTCGACGCCGATGGGACGCTGAGAACACTGCCCTTTCGCGACAGCCTCGAGGCGTTTTATGCCGTCAACCTGGTCCGGCAGCGATGAGCCGCGGGACGGGTGGCGTCGATGCTAAACTATTGAGTTCATGGCGTTATCGACGCGCGTCTGGGGCGCCGGGAAGCGGGTGCTTCTGGCCGGCGCGCTGGTGCTCACCTATTTCGTGTTCGCTGCCGGTGCGATGCGGTTCGCGCTGAGAACGCGCGATGTCGTGGTTCCTGCCGTTGGCGGCACGACCGTCAACCAGGCCAACGCCATCCTGGCCGCTTCGGGCCTCAACCTGCGGGTTGAAGAAGCGCGGCGATCTGACACGGCGGTGCCGGCAGGACAAATCGTGAGCCAGGACCCGCAGGCTGGCGTGAAGACGCGGCGCGAGCGGAGCGTGAAGGTGTGGGTCAGCGCGGGCGCGCGGGCCGCCTCGGTTCCATCGCTGCTCGGCGAGTCCGAGCGGGCCGCTGAGATGCGAGTGCGACAGGAAGGGCTCCAGGTCGCGTCGATCGCCGAAGTGCGCTCGGACGACTACACGGCCGACACGATCATCGCGCAGAATCCGCCCGCCAAGACGAGCGGCGCCCGTGTCACGCTGCTGCTCAACCGCCGCGAGAACAGCGGCACCTACGTCATGCCGGATCTGATCGGCGTCAACGGCGACCGCGCCGCCGACGTGTTGCGCACGCGCGGCTTCCGGGTGTCGGTGGTCGGCGATCATCCCTACCCCGGCGTCCCCTCCGGCATCGTCCTGCGGCAGAGCCCGCAGGGGGGCTTTCAGATCGGCGTCAGCGATCCGATTTCGCTGGAGGTGAGCCGGTGAGCCGCCGCATCGTCATCGCGCCGTCGCTGCTCTCGGCCGATTTCGCGGCGCTCGGCGAGGCGGTGCGCGTCGCGCAGGACGCCGGCGCCGATTGCCTTCACTACGACGTGATGGACGGACACTTCGTACCGAACATCACGATGGGTCCGGCGATTCTCAGGTCGCTGACGCGCATAGCCAGGGTTCCCTTCGACGTGCACCTGATGGTCGAGGCGCCGGATCGCTACATCGAGGCGTTCGCGGCCGCGGGCGCGGCGAGCATTGCGGTGCATGCCGAAGCCGCCGTGCATCTGCACCGTACGATTCAGGCGATCAAGGCTGCGGGGGCGAAAGCGGGCGTCGCGCTGAATCCGGCCACGCCGCCTGGAGCGCTCGAGGAGATCGCCGCCGACCTCGATTACGTGCTGGTGATGACGGTCAATCCCGGTTTCGGCGGGCAGACTTTTATTCCGCGATCGGAGTCTAAGATCCGGGCCGTACGGGAGCTCCTGCAGCGGAGTGGCAGCTCGGCTCCGATTGCCGTGGATGGGGGCATCGACGTGCACACCGCTCCGCGGGTGGTCGCGGCCGGCGCCGACGTCCTGGTGGCCGGCAGCGCCGTATTCGGCAACGCCGATCCCGCGCGCGCCATCCGCGAGTTGCGCGAGGCGGCGACGGCCGCCGTCTGCTGAATGCCGCCGCGATCGGTCTCGACGCTCCGCGTCCGCTACGCCGAAACCGATAAAATGGGAGTCGTCTATTACGCGAACTATCTGGTCTGGTTCGAAGTCGGCCGCGCCGATCTGCTGCGCTCGCTCGGCTGGACCTACCGCGAAATGGAAGCGGCGGGCATCTCGCTGCCGGTGATCGAGGCGCACTGCACGTATCAGCGTCCGTCCCGCTACGACGATGCCATCGAGATTCGGACGGAGGGGCGGATGCTGTCGCCGGTGCGGATGGAGTTTACCTACGACGTGTTGAAAGCCGAAGACGGAAGCGTCGCCGCCCAGGGCCGGACCGTTCACGCCGCCCTCGATCCGCAAGGCCGGCCGTGCCGGCTGCCGGCGCGCGTTCGCGAGGCGTTCGCATGAAGGCACTCGTGACCGGCGCCGCCGGCTTCATCGGGTCGCATCTCACGGCGGCCCTCCTCGACCGGGGCGCGACCGTCGTCGGGCTCGACTGCTTCACCAGCTACTATCCGCGCGCGGACAAGGAAAGAAATCTCCAGGAGAACCGCCTCCGGGAAGGCTTCCGTTTCGCGGAGACGTCTGTCGAATCAGCGGACCTGCCGGCGCTCCTCGACGGCGTCACGCACGTGTTCCATCTCGCGGCGCAGGCCGGCGTCCGCAAGAGCTGGGGCAGCGATTTCAAGACGTATACGGTGAACAACATCGACGCGACGCAGCTGCTCCTGGAGGCGTGCGTCGGCCGCCCGCTGGTTCGCTTCGTCTACGCGTCGAGCTCGTCGGTTTACGGCGACCGCGCGCCGATCCCGATGCGCGAGGACGCGCTGCCCCAACCGGTTTCTCCCTACGGCGTCACGAAACTGGCCGCGGAACAGCTCGGCTACCTCTATCATGTGAACTACGGACTGCCGGTCGTCGCGATGCGATATTTCACGGTCTACGGACCGCGGCAACGACCCGACATGGCCTTCCACCGCTTCATCCGCGCGGCTCTTCGCGACGAGCCCATCACGCTCTACGGCGACGGCCAACAGACCCGCGACTTCACGTTCGTGGCCGATGCCGTCGCCGGCACCATCGCGGCCGGCGAGCGCGGCGTCAACGGCCGGTCCTACAACCTCGGCGGCGGCTCGCGCGTGTCGATGAACGACGTCATCCGGATCGTCGAGCGTCTGGCCGGGCATCCGCTGACCATCGCGCGTGAGCCCGCCCAGAAAGGCGACATGCGCGACACCTATGCCGACGCGTCGCTGGCTCGCCGGGATCTCGCGTTCGAGCCGAGCGTGTCGCTGGAAGAAGGGATCGAAGCCGAATACCGGTGGCTGGCAACGCTGCCGGTGCCCGCATGAACCACATGAAGACGATGTCGACGTTTGCGGCCCTGGCGGTCGTGGCCGTCCTGCTGGGCGCCTGCGCCAGCGGCGGCCCGAAGAAACCACCGGCCGGCACTCCCGAACCGGACAAGTTCCTCTTCGACCGCGGCAACGAAAACCTGGCGAAACGGCGTTGGGCAGTGGCGCGCGAGTACTATCGGCAGCTCGTCGACAGCTACCCGCAGAGCCCGTATCGGGCCGACGCGAAGCTCGGAGTCGGCGACACCTACATGGGCGAAAAGACCGCCGAGCAGTACGTGTTGGCGATCAACGAGTTCCACGAGTTCCTGAATTTCTACCCGACCAGCAAGCGCGCCCACTATGCGCAGTTCCGTCTGGCGATGGCGCACTTCTCCCAGTTGAAGTCGCCGATGCGCGACCAGACCGAGACGCGCGACGCGATCAGGGAGCTGCAGGTCTACGTCACGCGCTATCCCGACCAGCCGCTGCTCGCCGAGGCACGGCAGCACCTGCGCGAAGCCAAGGATCGCCTCGACGAGTGGGACGTCGGCGTGGCCGACCACTATTTCCGGATCAGGTGGTATCCGGGCGCCGTCGGCCGCCTGGTGCCGATGCTCAAGAGCGATCCGGAGTACACCGGGCGCGACAGGGCGTACTACATGCTTGCCGCGTCGTACGAGAAGCTGAATCGCCCGGCCGAGGCGCTGCCCTACTACGAACGCCTGGTGAAGGAGTTCGAGGAGAGCGAGTATCTCGAGCTGGCGAAGAAGCGGATTACCGACATCAAATCGACGCTGCCGGCGGCCGGCGTGAAGGATGCCGCCAAAGGAGCGCTGCCACAATGATGACGCTCTCGATCGCCTGGATAGTGCCGGCGCTGACCCTGGTCGCGCAGCAGCCGATCGCATCCCCGCCCGTCGCCGAGCAGGCGGCGATCGCCGGCGGCCAGAACATCCTCGAGGAAATCGCCTGCGCGCCGACCAGCGTCGACGCGCCTGCGGTCGCGCCGCTGCACGTGTCTGGCGGTTACGTGCACGGCCGCTTGATGTTCGGCCCTGGCGAGCCGCTGATCGTCCACGGCGGTTCGAAGCAGGGGGTGCAGACGGGCCAGGTGTACTACGTACGCCGCTACGTGCACGACTGGTTCGGCGCAGTCTCGCCCGATGCCGAGCCGGTCGGCGTGCACACCGCGGGCTGGGTCACCATCGTCGACGTCAAGGACGACATGGCGGTTGCGCAGGTGACGCACGCCTGCGACGGCGTGATCGACGGCGATTTCCTCGAGCCCTACGCGGATCCGGTCGTGCCGACGGCGGTGCCCGGCGTCGCGCCGGACTACACCAATCCGGCGCGCATCTTCATGGGGGACGACAAGCTGCAGACCGGCGCGGCGGGCACGCTGATGCTGATCAACCGCGGCACCGATCAGGGGGTGCGCGCCGGACAGTCGCTGACAATCTTCCGCGAGACCCTCGAGGGCACCGGGCCGGTGTTCGACGTCGGTCGCGGCACGGTTCTCCTGGTGCGGCCGAAAACGTCGTTGATCCGCGTCGATGCGTCGCGCGACGCCGTCTACCTGGGCGACATGGCGGCCCTCCACCGCTGAGCGTCGGGCGCGCCGCCGACGCTCAGCCCAGACGGACGAACTTCCGATAGTAGTCGACGCCCGAGATCGTCGCGGTGACGAGCGCCACCCAGAGCGCAACCGTGCCGACCACGTAGAACTGCTGCAGGTGATCCTGGCTCAAGATCAGTGCGAGGATGGCGATCACTTCGGACAGCATCTTCAGCTTCCCCATCGGCGAGGCGGCAATGACCACTCCCTTGCCGTGCGCGATGCCGCGGAGCACGGTGACGGCGAGCTCCCGCCCGAGAATCACCGCGACCATCCAGGCCGGCGCCAGATCGAGCTGGACCAGCGAGACGAGGGCTGCCGTGATCAGCAGCTTGTCGGCGAAGGGGTCCATCAACTGACCAAGGGTCGTGACTTGCTTGCGCCGGCGTGCCAGGTAGCCGTCGAGCACGTCGGTGAGCGCGGCGATCCCGAAGATCGCGGCGCCGACCAGTTCCTTCCGCATGCCGAGGATCACGCGTCCCTCGAACTTGGTGAGCAGCACGACGACGAGCAGGGGAACCAGAAAGATCCTGCCGACGGTCAGTGCGTTCGGAAGGTTCATTCTCTTTGGCGCGATTCTATCAAAAGCATAAAATAGGAGATTGTCATGAAGGCCATCCTTCTCGCCGGCGGCAAGGGGACGCGGCTGCGGCCGCTGACCGTGCACACGCCGAAGCCGATCGTGCCGATCCTCAATCGGCCGTTTCTCTACTATCAGATCGACCGGCTGAAGCAGATTCCCGAGATCGACGAGGTGATCCTCAGTCTCAATTACCAGCCGCGACGGATCGAGGAGATCTTCGGCGAGGGGGAGGATCTCGGCATCAGGATCCGCTACGTGGTCGAGCCGCAGCCGCTCGGCACCGGCGGTGCGATCCGCTACGCAGGGGACTCGCTGACCGAATCGGTCGTCGTGTTCAACGGCGACGTGCTGACCGATGTCGATCTCGCGGCGGTCTTGCGGCTGCACCGTGAGCGCGGCGCCAAGGCGACTGTCGTGCTGACGCCGGTCGACAATCCGCGCGCCTACGGGCTCGTCGAGACCGACCCGGACGGCAACGTCAGCCGGTTTCTCGAAAAGCCCGGCGAAGACGAGATCACCTGCAACACCATCAACGCCGGCATCTACGTGCTGGAGCCCGACACGTTCGATCGCATCCCCAAGGACACCGCCTGGTCGATCGAGCGCAGCTACTTTCCGTCGCTGGTCGAACGCGGCGAGACGTTCGTGGCCTACGTCCACGGCGGCTACTGGATCGACATCGGGACGCCGGCCAAGTACCTGCAGGTGCACCGCGACATCATGGACGGACACTATGCCGCGCCGCCCTTCAACGGCGTCCCGTCGGCGTGGGTGTCGCCGGACGCGCGGGTCGATCCGGGCGCCGAGATCCACTCGCCGTGTTTCATCGATGAAGGTTCGGTGATCAAGGCTGGCGCGAAGATCCTGCCCTACTCGGTGATCGGGCGGCAGACCCACATCGAGGAAGGGGCGATCGTCGACGGCGCCATCGTCTGGCCCAACGGCTGGATCGGCGCCGAGGCGGCGCTGCACGGCGCGATTCTCGGACGCAACGTTCATATCGGCAGAAACGCCATCCTCCGCTCGCCGGCCGTGCTCGGCGACAAGACGGTCATCACGGATTTTTCACACTTCTGATATGTCCATCAATCCCAACATCTTCAAGGCCTACGACGTCCGCGGTCTCTATCCGCAGGAGGTCAACGAGGACGCGGCGCGGCTCATCGGCCGCGGCTTCGTCGCCTACCTGCACGCCAAGCGGATCGCCGTCTCGAGAGACATGCGCTTGTCGTCGCCATCGATAGCGGCCGCCTTCATCGAAGGGGCGCGGCAGCAGGGAGCCGACGTGGTCGATTACGGCATGATGGGGACCGACATGCTGTACTTCGCCGTCGCCCGCGACGGGCACGACGGCGGTGTGCAGATCACGGCGTCGCACAATCCCAAGGAGTACAACGGCATCAAGATGGTCCGCCGGGACGCGTTTCCGCTCTCCGGCGAGTCAGGCATCGACGACATCCGCGACATGATCGCGGCCAATCAGCTGCCGCCGCCGGCGCCCGAGCCGGGCTCGCTGAGCACGGCCAGCGTCGTCGACGACTACGTGAAGCACGTGCTGTCGTTCGTCGATCTGTCGATCATTAGGCCGTTCAAGGTCGTGCTCGACGCCGGCAGCGGAATCGCCGGCATGATGGCGCCGCTCATCTTTGCGCACATCCCGACGAAGACGCTGACGACCCTCTGCTTCGAGGTGGACGGTACGTTTCCGAACCACGAGGCCAACCCGCTCATCGAGGAAAACCGCCGCGACATCACCGCGCGCGTGATCGCCGAGAAGGCCGACATCGGCATCGCCTGGGACGGCGACGCCGATCGCTGCTTCTTCATCGACGGCGCCGGCCAGTTCGTCGCAGGGGATTTCATCACGGCGCTGCTCGCCGAGGCCTTCCTCATCAAGCATCCAGGCGCGAAGATCGTCTATGACGTGCGGGCCAGTTACGCGGTCAAGGACACTGCGGCGCGCTACGGCAGCGAGGCGCTGATGAATCGCGTCGGGCACGCCTTCTTCAAGCGACGCATGCGCGAAGACAACGCGATCTTCGGCGGCGAGGTCACCGGCCACTACTATTTCCGCGACAACTTCTACGCCGACAACGGCTTCATTCCGGCGCTGCTCATCCTCGAGCTGATGTCGCGCAAGGGGCAGACGCTCCGCGAGCTGCTCGCGCCGCTGCGCGAGAAGTATTTCATTTCCGGCGAGATCAACACGCGCGTCTCCGACGTCAAGAAGGCGCAGGAGAAGATCGACGGTTTGGCTGCAAAGTATCAGGCGGGCAAGGTGTACTCGATGGACGGCATCTCGGCCGAGTTCCCCGACTGGCATTTCAACGTGCGCGGATCCAACACCGAGCCGATGCTCAGACTGAACCTGGAAGCCACCAGCGAGGAGCTCATGCGGGCGAAGCGCGACGAGGTGCTCGCCTATATCAGATCCTGATAAGATCGGCCGGACGCGGGCTTAGCATAGTGGTAATGCCCTGGCTTCCCAAGCCAGATAGACGGGTTCGATCCCCGTAGCCCGCTCCACACCCCATGCGACACCAGTCTACGTCGCTGTTTTCTGCGCGCCCTGAGGACGATAGCGCTCTTGCTTGCCTTGCTCGAGGCCGTGCCTGAGTAGCATTTGCGTCTCCCCATTCGATCACCGCGATCCTAGACATCACCCGAGACAGATCCGCGCGTGCCCTTCGCGTAACGCTCGATCAATTCGAGCGATGAGCGTGAGACGTGCGAGCCATCCAGGACGCGCGAGAACGCACAAAGAGCGATAACAGCCACGTCGTCGGCCACTTGCGCCGCTGTTCAAATCAGGACAGACCGGCCGGCAACGGCGCCGGTATACTGCCGTATGAGCATCGATGATGACGAGGGCACCGGGCGGCAGGCGCAGGTTGACCGAATGATCAACGAGTTTCGCGAAGCGCAGTCGCGACGCGCCGCGAAACCGAACGACAAAGTCGCTAGATCGAAGCCCGATGCCGACCCGAGAGCGCCGCTCGCCGGTTCGGTCGTCTCACAGGAGACGGCGCTTCGCCCTGTTTGAGGATCCTCACCGCCAGCTCTAAGCGGAGCGGCCGTACACCATGGGCCGGTTGCAGCGGTCGCTTGGGGTGAGGTGGACATCGGTCGCGGCCTATCAACGCTGCGAATCGTGCCCTTCTCCGAACCGCTGTTCCGCCATCCATTGATGGCTGACGGTTCCGAGGTCGACAACGTGACGGCGCCGCAGCCGCGACGTCGCGAACATGACGATGGCACCCGCAATGAAGACAGCGAGAACGATCCAGGTGGGATTCACGACCGACGCTCCGTCCCAGCGAACTGACGATTCATCGCGTTCAGTCTAGGCAATCCGTACCACGCGGACTGTCCCAGACTGAACACATCGATGGACGTGTGCTGTCTGGACAGCGGCGCGGCCAGCATCCTGGTAACCTGTCATATGAACATCCCCCGCGCGGTCGCCACACGATCGATCGCGGGTTCGGTTGTTGTGATCGTCCTCGTGTTCGGTCTGCAAGCAGTCACTTCGCAGGCAAACCCCACGCTCGAAAGCGCCCAGCGACATTTCTACAACGGCAACTACGACCTGGCGGCCGCGGTGACTCAGCGGCTGTGTGAGGCTCGCCCTGACGACCTCGACGCTTGCGAGCTGCGTACAGCCAGCCTGCTCTTTCAGATCAAAAAGGCGCTCAGAGAAACGGGAGCACGCGACAAGACGACGGCATGGAACGCCTGCGCCGCCTGTCCGGCGCTCATGTCTACGTTCCTGGCGGAGACAGGCCGTGGCCAGACCCTTGCGCGAGCCAGGCTGAAGATCCACCCCGATGACGAAGAGACCTTGTTCTTCCTCGGAAAGGTGGACCTCAATGACGTGTGGCTGCAGTTGGGCACACTCGGTCGCAAGACCGGGTGGGACGAGTACTGGGAGGCCCGCCGATCTCTCGACCACGCACTGCGCCTGAACCCGGCGCATGTTCGCGCCCGCGTCGCGCGGGCGTGGGTCGATTACATCGTCGGCACATCGGTTCCCCGCGGTGTGCGCTGGCTCCTCGGCGGTGGTAACAAGGAACGTGGGCTCCGCGCCGTCCGCGAGGTGGTCACACGTGGCGGCGGCGACTTCTTCGTTCGGACTGAAGCGACGTTCGCCCTCTGGGACATGCAGGTGCGTGAACACGAAGTCTCCGGAGCCGTTGCCACCGCGCGGACGCTCGCGCTCGACTTTCCCGACAACGCCGAGCTGCGAAAGTTCCTCACTGACCACGATCGAACCACGGGGATGACCATCTCAGCCGCGCCGCGCCGCGTCATAGCCGCTGTCGCGTCCGATCCGGGATCAGATGCGGGACTGGCCGCGCGCCGCGTGCGATAATCCGCCTGATTCCGATGGCCAGAGCGAACAGGCGGCGCGTTCCGTCGCGGGCGCAACAACCAGCGTTCGATCCTGAAGCCTTTCTCGAGGCCACAGAGACGGCACGGCGCGTCGTGACGTATCCCAAGGGGAAGACCGTCTTCGCGCAGGGTCAACCGAGCGATGCCGTCATGTACATCCAGAAGGGCAGCATCAAGATCTCCGTGCTGTCCCGGACCGGCAAAGAAGCCGTGGTGGCGATGCTCGGCCCCGGCGATTTCTTAGGGGAGGGGGCGCTCGCCGGTCAATCCATTCGGCTCGGAACGGCAACCGCGACAGCGCCGACGACCGTGCTCATCATTGACACGGCCGCGATGCTTCGCCTCCTGCGCATCGAGCCGGCCTTCTCAGAGCGCTTCATCTCGTACATGCTCGCGAGGAACCTCCGCATCGAGGCGGACCTCGTCGATCATCTGTTCAACTCGAGCGAAAAGCGGCTGGCGCGGGCGCTATTGCTGCTGGCACGCTACGGCGATCAGGCGGGTTCGGAGCGCCGGATCCCGAAGATCTCCCAGGAAACCCTGGCGGAGATGGTCGGGACGACCCGTTCACGCGTCAACTTCTTCATGAACAAATTCAGGGACCTGGGATTCATCGAGTACAACGGCGATCTGAAGATCAACACATCGCTTCTCAACGTCGTCCTGCACGAGTAGTCGGTTCGCGCTCGGAGTCCGGCTCGGAGTGGCTGGCCCACTGGCGGATCACCGTTCGCAACTCGTCCGCCTGTTCTTGCAGTTGGCGCATCCGCTTCGCCTCCACGGCCAAATCGCGACAGAGTTCCGCAATCTGGCCCTCGACGGCGTTCGGAAATGGGACGGGCCGCTGCACCTGTCTTCGCCGCGCACCGCCTACGACTCCGGACTTCGGCATCGCATCCCCTCTCAGGTCCCGTATCCTGACAGCCTGCACAGACCGCTTGAGACGAGCCGACCGGACCTGCTCACATCTACGTCGTCGTTTGCTGTGCCCGCTTCGCTTCCGACCTATGAAAGGGTGAATAGGTGCGCTGGACCTTCGCTTCGAGCACGGCACGGGCGGCTGCTGGAGCCGCAGCAATCCGCGCGCGCAGCTTGTTCCGTTTCTTCTTCCGCTGTTGCCGTAGATGGGTGTCGGTCGGGTGGTGGCTGGCACTCATGATTGGATTCCTCAGATCGAGCTTATCGGCCGGCGAGCGCTGCTGGCTGTTCAAAAGGGCACACTCCGGTCTACCGAGATGCCGTTGGGCGCACGGAGATGTGATGGAAGCGCTGGGCGATGCGCGTTCCGCTCCGGAACCGACCGGCCGTGGCACTACTGCGTGACGCGAATCGCCACCAGCGTCTTCTTCTGTGCGGTCCCCTCGATGGTGGTCAGTTCCACGACGTAGTCGCCGGCGCCAAGCGGTGCGAGCGTGATGTCGGCCGTCAGCCAGCGCTGCCCCGTGGCGGTGTCGGTCCGCTCGGCGACGGCGACCGGGATAGGCGTCTTGCCGCCGTTGCGATCGAGCAGGGCGCCGCTCCAGACCGGCGTGCCGGCCGGCGCTTCCAGCTCGAATCTGATGCGGTCGCTTCGTGGAAACACCCGCCCGGGCGACGGCTGGATCTGGTTGCCGGTGGACGGACCTCGGTGCAGGACGACCGGTTCGCCGGCGCCGCGCACGGTGCGGCCGACTGCGCGAGCGTCGGATTCGATGGTTCCGAGCGCGCGGTTCAGCGCCGCCTTCTCCTCCGGCACGGCCAGGTCCGCCGCGGCACGCGCCCGGGCGACCTCCGCCGCGCTGGCGGCGGTGTAGCCATGTCGGGCGCGGATGTCGACGCCGGCCCGCTTCGATCGGACCTTGATCGCGCGGTACTGGCCGTCGAGCTTGCCGTTCGTCGAGCGATATCCGACCAGGTAGTACGACGTCATGTCGTCGGCGATCCGCCGCAGTTGCCGGTGCAGATCGTTGCTGTCCATGAGCGCCATCCCATCGGTTGCGCTGGCGAGCGTCCTCAACACGTCGTGGCGCTGGGTCAGCATCGCGCGGTCCGTCTCGAGATCCGGCGGCGGATCGGGGCCGAGCGGTGTGTCGAAGACCACCAGTCCCCGTGGATCGATCGTGTAGAAACTGACGTTGGCGCGATTCGCCTCGCCGTAGATCGTCTTGAAGTATTGGTCGTCGTCACTGAGCGCGAGATCGGCTCGATCGGCGTCGCACGTCGTGCGATCGTTCGGGTTGGTGTCGTATCCCGGTTCCTTCGAGAGCGTGCCGCCTCGCCCGACGCCGACCGGGGTCGGCGAACCGGGTAGGGGATCCGCGTTCTTCCCGAACACCGTTTTTCTGGGGGACATCAGCGACTGATCCGGCCGATACAGCAGCCAGCCGTCCGACACCGTGATGACTGCGGTACGCCCCTCCCGCAGCGCGCCCATGTGGCGGACCAGATCGTGGAGACTGTCGAGCGTGACGCGTTCGCGCCGCCGCGTGATCAACGCCTTCGCCAGGGCCGACGAATACCCCCCCTCGAGTGGCTGCGGCGGAAAGCATTCGTCGATCTTCCGCTCCCAGTCGTCGAGGGAGAGCGTGTCGCGGCGCCCCCAGAACCAGGTCTCGCGCAGCCCGGCTTCGATCACCTGCGTGCGGCGTCCGAACGTGAGCTGGTCGGGACTCATGTCGGGCGTCATCAGCGCGACGAGGTCGTCGTCCCCCATCGCCTGCTGCATGAAGCTGATGAGCGGCTCCTTGATCGCATGCGATCCCTCATAGGGCACGCTGTGGGTGTCGAGGAAAATCACGAAGACGCGCCGCTTCGGATCGGCAGCGAGCTGGTTCGCCTGCGATGGCGAGGACGGCTCGATCAGGGCCGCCTGTGGCCCGGCCGGGTTGATCAGGATGTGCTCGAACGACTCGATCCGCTGCGGGACGTTGTCTTCGGAGACCTCGAAATCCTCCTGCGCCAGGTCCTGCACCGGCGTGCCGTCGTGCGTCGCATAGACGTCGACCCGTACGAAGTTCGTTTCCGTGCGAAACCGCGGCGGGGGCTGCTGCGGCGGAGGCTGCTGCGGCAGTGGCTGCTGCGGCGGCGCGGCCGGCGTCTGTCCGAGCAGTGCGATCAATAGAAGGGCGATGAACCGGGACGCCTGGATCACGGGGGCTCCTCGCGAACGGGATCGCTGGCTTCGAGCAGTCTAGCCGATCGCCCGGCTCGGCGATGGCGCTGTCGCGACAGCGATCGTCTACACCTGACGGGCTCAGCGCGCGGACGCCGGATCGTCAATCACGTCGCGCCATCCCTGCGCGCGGATCTGCTCGCGGTAGGCGCGCGCCCACGTGAGCGCCATCCATTCCTCCTGGAACAGCTGCCACACCACGACGTCGGGACCGTGAACGACGTGCACCTCCACGGGCACTGCCCGTGAGGAGACAATGCATCGTACGTCGGTCGAGCCGCGTCTGAGACGCCACACGACGCGTGCGCCAGGCTGCACGGCGTAGTCCGCCACTCAGGTCTTTCGCTGGAAAAAGGGGGAGACAGGCGGAGTGTACGCGGTCATGATGGTGGCCCGCAAGCTCGACCGATGCCCCTCCCTGCCAGCAGTGACATCGTCATCGTCGGCGCCGGCGCTGCTGGCCTCGCGGCTGCCATCTTCGCCGGCCGCGCGCGCCCAGGTGGCGGCGTCGTCATCGTCGACGGCGCGCGCACGCCGGGCGCCAAGATTCTCGTCAGTGGCGGCGGCCGCTGCAACGTCACGAACGCGGTCGTCGCTGAGACTGATTTCTGGGGCGCCAGCTCCCACGCCGTCCGGCGCATCCTGAGGGCGCTGCCCGTTCCGGAAACGACGGCGTTCTTCGCAGAACTCGGGGTGCCGCTGCACGAGGAGCCTGATGGGAAGCTCTTTCCCGATTCGAATCGAGCGCGTGACGTACTCGAGGCGCTGGTGCACGGCGCCGCGCAAGCCGGCACGACGCTCGTCCCAGGTGCGCGAGTCGAACGGATCGCGCGCCACGGAAGTGGCTTCATCATCGACACCGGGCTTGGGAGCATCCGCGCCGGTGCCGTCGTCCTTGCCGCGGGTGGACAATCACTTCCCAAGAGCGGAAGCGACGGTTCGGGCTATCGCCTCGCGATGTCGCTCGGCCATTCGATCGTGGCGCCGACGCCGGCGCTGGTGCCGCTGCGGCTCGCCCCCGACACGCCGCACAGCGTGCATTCTGGCCTCTCCGGCGTCACCGTAGACGCGGAACTGGCTCTGTGGATCGATGGCGGGCTGTCGATCCGGTTACGCGGCGCGCTGCTCTGGACGCATTTCGGGATCAGCGGTCCGGTCGTGCTCAACGCATCGCGCCACTGGACGAGGGGGACGCTGCTGGGGCGCGACGTGCGTCTAGCCGCCAACTGGTATCCCGGATTGCGGTTCGACGAGGTGGAGCGAAGCTGGATCCGCGCCGCCAGGGAGCGTCCCGGTGTGACCCTGCGCCGCGCACTCGTCCCGCACCTGCCCGACGCCATGGCCCTCGCGATCCTCGGCGCGCTCGCCCTGGCGCCGGATCGGCGCGCCGCCGAGCTCACGCGCGAGGACCGCCGACGCCTCGTGCACGCGTTGACCGACTGGCCCCTGCCGGTCGTCGAGACGCGAGGCTACAGCTACGCGGAAGTCACCGCCGGCGGCGTCCCGCTCGCGGAAATCGATGCGGCGACCATGGAGTCTCGCGTCTGTCCGGGGCTGTATCTCGTCGGCGAGATCCTCGACGTCGACGGCCGGATCGGCGGTTTCAACTTCCAATGGGCCTGGTGCACCGCCGCGATCGCCGGACGAGGCGCTACTCGAGCCTCAACGCCACCATCGGGCTGACGCGCGACGCGCGGATGGCCGGAAGCACGCACGACACGAGCGCCACGATCGCGAGCAGCAGCGAGACCGCGGCATACGTCGGCAGATCCCAGACCGATACTCCGTAGACCAGCGCCGACAGCGCCCTGCCGATCAGGCCCGCGGCCGTGACGCCGGCGACGATGCCGGCGGCGCCGGTGGTCATCCCCTCGCCGACCACCAGCCGCAGAACGGAGCGGCGATCGGCGCCGAGCGCCATCCGCAGCCCGAGCTCCTTCGTCCGCTGCGAGACGGAGTACGCGAGCACGCCGTAGGTGCCGATCGCCGCCACCAGCAGTGCCACGCCGGCAAACACGGTCAGCAGCGCCGAGTTGAGACGGGGTTGCGCCGCGCTGCTGCTAATCCACTCCGGCATCGGTCGGACGTTCGCCAGCGGCAGGTCGGCATCGCGGCGCCGAACGATCTCGCGCACGCTCGAGATCGTCGACGCCGTGTCGCCCGACGTGCGGACCACGATGTCCATCAGCGGCCACGTCCTGACGCCGTTCGAGTAATACAGCGTCGGCGCCTCGACGTTGAGCGTCGCGCTGTGGACGTCGCCAACGACGCCGACGACGGTGAACTCCTTCTTGTCCGCCGTGCGGCGAACCGTACGGCCGACGGCGTCGTCGTCACCCCACATCATCCGCGCGGTCGAACGGCTGATGATCATGACGTCGGGGGCGCTGCCGGTGTCGGCGTCGGTGAAGACCCGGCCGCGCAGGAGCGGGATGCCCAGAGTGGCGAAGTACCCGGGACTGACGGTCCGCCAGTCGACCGGGACGCCGGCGCCGGGCTCGAGGACGCGCGACCCGATGGGAATGAACGGCGATCGCGTGTAGTTGCCGGCGCCAAACGGCATGCCGCTCGTGATCGCGGCGCGGGTGACGCCAGGCAGCGCATTCAACGCCAAGTCGAGATCGCGGAAGAACGCGACCCGCTGCGCATTCGAGTAGCGCGTCGGCGGCAGCGAGATCTGCATGGTCAGGACGCCATCGGGGTTGAACCCGAGCGGCTGGCGCTGCAGTGCGAGCAGCGAGCGCCCGAGCAGCGCGGCACCAATGAGCAGCACGGTGGCGAGCGCCAGCTCGATCGCCGCGAGCGCGCGCCGGAACAGCGGATGGGCGCCGGTGGAGGACCGCCCGGCGTCCTTCAACGTCGCGTTGACGTCGGTCCGCGCCGCGTGCCAGGCGGGCGCCAGCCCGAAGACGATGCCGGTGATCAGCGTGACGCCGCAGGCAAAGCCGAGCACCACACGATCGACCCCGATGTCGGGAACAGGCAGGACGTTGGGCGGCAGCGTCGACTGCAGCCAATCGATCGCCCACACCGCGCCGACGAGGCCGAGCCCGCCACCGACTCCCGACAGCACCAGGCTCTCGACGAGCAGCTGACGCAGCAGCCGCGCCCGACCGGCGCCGAGCGCCGCCCGCACAGCCATTTCCTTCCGACGATCGAGGGCGCGCGCCAGCAGCAGGTTGGCGACGTTGGCGCTGACGATGGCGAGGACGAACGTGACGGCGCCGAGCAGCACGAGCAGCGCGCGGCGGAGGTCGGCACTGACGAACGTGTCGGTGAAGCTGATCAGGTTGACGCCCCAGCCGTGGATGTCTGGATAGTCCTGCTCCATCCGCGCCGCCACGGCGTTTATTTCGGCCTGGGCCGCCTGCCGGGTGACGCCGTCCTTCAGCCGTCCGGCCACGAACAGCACGTGGTTGAGCCGAATCTCCTTCGGCGGGTCGATGACGAGCGGAATCCACACGTCGCCCGCCGTCAGCGTGGTCAGCGCCCGCGGGGCAATCCCGATGACCGTGTAGGCCACGCCGTTCAGCGTGACCGGGCGTCCGACGATCCCAGGGTCGGCTCCGAACCGCCGGCGCCAGAGCGACTCGCCGAGCATCGCCACCGGGCCCGCGCCGGTGCGCTCGTCGGCATCGCCGAACACGCGTCCGGCCAGCGGCTGCAGACCGAGCAGCGGCAGCAGCGACGCGGAGATCGCATTGCCTGTGTAATTTTCTGGATCACCCTGCCCGCTCAAGGTGAACGTGCCGAACTGGATCGCGCCGAGCGCGGCAAAGCTTCGCGATCGCTCCTTCCACGACAGATAGTTGAGCGCTGAGACGCCGAACGCCGGTTGATGAAGCGAGTCGTTCTTCTCCGCGACCTGCATCAGCTGTGCTGGATCCTGGAATGGCAGCGGACGCAGGAGCACGGCGTTCACGACACTGAAAATCGCCGTGGTGGCGCCGATGCCGACCGCGATCACGAGCACGACCGTCAGCGTGAACAGCCGGGCCTTGCGCAACAACCGGAGGGCGTAACGGATATCGGTCATGCGGGTTGGGCCCAGTGTGCCCCAAAGCGGACACGGTTGCACTCGTCCGGGGACGAGCGGCGGGATTTGCTGGCCTTCGTCGCCCGCTCGGGCTGGCACCCCATCTGCAGAGACAACCGACAACTCAGGAGTCCTCTCATGCGTGTGTCCGTCTTCAAAGCCTTGATTGTTGCCATCACCCTGGCCGCTGCCGCTTCGACCGCGCAGGCGCAAAGCACCGGGGATTTTGGAAGCCTGTCGATCACGGTCCGTCCGTCAAGCGGAGAGATCTACATCGACGGCGAGCGCTGGGTTTCGCCCGATGCCAACGCGCCGCTCGTCATTCAGCTCACCCCTGGACCACACACGGTCCAGGTGCGCGCGCCGGGCTACCGCTCCTACAACGCCAGCATTACGGTTCACCGCGGCGAGTCGACGCCGCTGAACGTCATCCTGCCGAATGGTCCGGCGGCGCCAAATGCGTTTGGCGAGCCGCAGGGGCAGCCCCAAGGACCGCCGCCGGCGCCGCTACCTGCCGCTCCCGGGTCGATCGTCCAGGTGTCGCGGACGCCGACCGGCGATGGATTCGTGTTCGCGCCCGACTTCAAGATCACCGAAATGAATCATCGGACGACCGGCTTCGCCGGCTTCTACGGCGGGGTCGTCTTCGCCGGCCAGGTCATGATCGGCGGCGGCGCCTACTTCCAGCTCGACGACCACTACTCCGAGCAGATGGCGTATGGGGGACTGGTCAGCGAGTGGCGGCTCTTTCACAACAGTCCGGTCGGCCTGACGCTTCACGGACTGGCCGGCTGGGGCACCGCGAACATCGGCTACTACGGGTACTCGGCCGGCTGCGGCAACAACTGCGGATACGTGGATCCCCGCCACGGCGGCTACTACTCTCCCTACTATGGTTATCCATCCGCGTATGAGGGCTTCTTCGTCGGCGTGCCGGAGGCGCAGGTGGTCGCCCGCTTTGGACACGACGTCCGTCTGGTCGGCGGTATCGGCTATCGCTGGACGTCATCGGACTTTCACGATCTGAACGGGATTAGCGGAACCATCGCGGTGCAGATCGGCAAGTAGTCGCGGGAGCGGGAGGCCGGTTGACAGCGCGTGACTTACTAATATATAGTTACATATATTATGTCAGTCAGACCCGTGAAACGCATCGTCCAGGCCTCCCCCGCTGTCGAGGGTGCCGGTGTGAAACTGCGCCGCGCCTTCGGATTCGGCGACACGGCCGAGTTCGATCCGTTCTTGTTGCTCGACGACTTCCGCAACGACACCCCGGCCGACTATCTGGCCGGCTTTCCCTGGCACCCGCATCGCGGCATCGAGACGATTACTTACGTGCTCGCGGGAACGGTCGCGCACGGCGACAGTCTCGGTAACCGGGGCACGCTCGGCGCCGGCGACGTCCAATGGATGACGGCCGGCCGCGGCATCCTCCACCAGGAGATGCCGCGCGGCGACACCCAGGGCAGGATGCACGGATTCCAGCTCTGGGCGAATTTGCCCTCGTCGCTGAAGATGACCGAGCCGCGCTATCAGGACATCCAGGCAGCCGACATCCCGGAGACAACCGACGACGACGGCACGCACGCGCGAATCATCACCGGCGAGTTCTGGGGGCGTCGCGGCGTCGTCGAGGGAACGGCGGCCGATCCGATCTATGTCGACATCACCGTGCCGGCCGGACGCGAAAAGCGCATCGCCGTGGATCGGGCGCGCCAGGCCTTCGCATACGTCTTCGCGGGGAGCGGCCGGTTCCGCAACGCCTCCGACCCTCGCGCGGTCCTCACCGAGGCCGCCGACGGCAGCGACCGCGTCGAATACAGCGCCGCCGGCAATCGCTCGCTCGTGCTCTTCGACCGCGGCGACGAGATCGTCGTCCAGGCCGGCGACGAGGGCATCCGGTTCCTGCTCGTCTCGGGACGGCCGATCGAAGAGCCGGTCGCCTGGTACGGACCGATCGTCATGAACAGCGACGCCGAGCTCCAGCAGGCCTTCCGCGAGCTGCGCGAGGGGACGTTCATCCGCTGATCGCGCCCTGCCCGGCCCGCGCCCGATGGAACTTCGCCAATTCCTCGTTTGCGTGCACGATCGTCGCGAGCGCGGCTTCGAGCGCGCTCAGCTGGCCGCCGGGCATCGCAAAGTAGGCGTCGTGGTCTCCCGCGTTCGTATACACACGGTTGCCGACGCACCCGAAACTGGCCGCCGTCGCCGAGCGGTTGATCGCCTCCGGCACCACGGCGCATGTCGGCCGCCCCATCGTGGCGCCGGTGCCGGCGATGCCGGCGAGCTGCGCGGCCTCGGCCAGCAGCATCAGCTGCCGTGCGTTGCCGCGGACCAGAACGACGTCTGGCGGGACGGGCGCTTTGCCAAGCGGCGCATACGTCGCCACGCGCAACGGCGTTTTTCGCGTCGGGATGGCGGACACCTCCTCCATCCGGATGTAAGAGAGGCCGACCATCGTCTGGACCAGGCCCATGAGCTCCTGCTGCTCTGCGGGTGACAGAGGGACATTGTGCGTGTGCGCGCCGACCGGACACCGCTTGTGGTCGTCGGCCACGGTATAGAACACGTCACCCTCGGCGGCGCGCCGCCAGTAGCCGCAGCCGGCGGCCTCGGCCGCGCCGGCGCGCGGGATCCCCGCCGGGGGCTCGTCGCTGAAGGTGATCGCGACCGGCGCCGAGGTCAGTTGAAGCAGTGATTCGAGCGATGTGGTTGGCGTGAACATCTCCGCGTGCCAGTATATCAACCTGATACCAGACGGGAACGCCGAGGGCGCGGCCGGCATCCAATCATTGGCGCATGTCCAGCAACCTCGGATCCTCCGCCGCATCCGCCGCCGAGTTCGAGCGGCTGATGCGCCAGCACAACCAGCGGCTCTTCCGTGTGGCCCGTTCAATCCTGCGCGACGACGCCGACGCGGAGGACGCGCTGCAGGACGCCTACGTCCAGGCCTACCGCAAACTGGGGGACTTCCGCGGCGACGCCGAGCTCTCCACGTGGCTGACGCGGATCGTCATCAATCAGGCGCTGATGCGCGTGCGCAGCCGGTCGCGCGACCGTAACGTGATCTCGTTCAGTCAGGCTGACGCCGCCTCGCCGGAGATTGACGTGCCCGATGTCCAGACCGAATCGCCGTCGGACGCCGCGCTGCGAGGCGAGGTCCGGAAGGTGCTCGAGCAACGCATCGACGAGCTGCCCGAGAACTTCCGCACCGTGTTCGTCATGCGCGAGGTCGAGGAGATGACCGCGCGTGAAACCGCCGCTGCGCTCGGCATTCCCGAAGCGACGGTGCGCACGCGTCTGTTCCGCGCCCGCGCCCTGCTGCGCGAAGCCCTCGACCGCGACGTCGACAGCGCGCGCGGCAACGTGTTCGGCTTCGACGGCACCCGCTGCGACCGCATCGTCGCGGCCGTGCTGGCTCGCCTCTAGCCGGGAACGCGCCGGAGGGCCCGTGCATCAAACGGGTATGAAAACAACCGCTCTCTTTGCAACCGCAGTGCTCACCTTCACGGCGCCCGCGTTCGCGCAGGCGCCCAACGACGCCCAGATCGCTTCGATCGTCGTCACCGCCAACCAGGTGGATATCGACGCGGGGAAACTGGCCGAGTCGAAGGCGAGCAATGCCGACGTCAAACAGTTCGCCAAGCTCATGGTGACCGACCACACCGGTGTGAACAAGCAGGCGACCGAACTGGTGACACGCCTGCACGTGACGCCGCAGGACAACGACACCAGCAAGTCGCTGAAGGACGGCGGCGACAAGAACCTCGCGACGATCAAGACGCTGAAGGGCGCCGCCTTCGACAAGGCCTACGTCGACCATGAGGTGGCGTATCACCAGGCGGTGCTCGACACCATCGACAAGACGCTGATTCCCAATGCCAGCAACGCCGACCTCAAGGCGCTGCTCGTCAAGGTCCGCCCGGCGATTGCCGCGCATCTCGAACATGCGCAGCATCTGCAGGCGTCGCTGAAGTAATGCGCGGCCGCGCGCGGGCGGTTGCCGCCGCCTTCCTCCTCCTCCTCCTCTGCGGATCGATCGAGGCGGCGGCACCGCTTCGCGCGCCAGTTCCGGCCGAGCCGTCGCGCAAGCCGGCCACCGTTCGCGTGACGATCGAGGGCATGAAGTTCTTGCCCGCCGATGCGGTCGCCCGCGCCGGCGACACGATCGTCTGGACCAACACCGACGTCGTCGCGCACACGGTGACGTCGAAGAGCGGGCTCTTCGACTCGAAGCTGATTCCGCCGGGCGGCAGCTGGAAGTACGTCGCGAGGAAGTCCGGCGAGTTCGACTACAAGTGCTCATACCACGTGCCGATGGCGGGCAGGTTCAGCGTTCGCTGAGGCGCGGGAGCCTCCGCAAACTCTCGCGGGCCGTGTATGCTCATCGCAGCCCATGACCCGGCTTCGACTCGCGTTCGCCCTCACCGTCCTTCTCGTGCCGGCGGCTGCGGCACGCCAGACGTCGACGTCGCCGACGTTTGCCGCAGCTGTCGGATCGCTCTCGGAGAAGGGTGGCTCCTTCGATACCGACAACCTGATCTCGAACGAGGGGTCGTACCTCCAGGTGATTCCCGAGTTGAGGCGGCGCAACGTCCGCGGCGGCGCCTACATCGGTGTCGGTCCCGACCAGAACTTCAGCTACATCGTCGAAGTCCGGCCGGATGTCGCCTACATCGTCGACATCCGGCGCGACAACGTGCTGCTTCACCTGCTGTTCAAGGCGCTGTTCCACGAGTCGCCGACGCGCGTCGAGTACCTCTCGCTGCTGTTCGGACGCGTGCCGCCTCGCGATCCGCGATCCTGGAACACGGCGAGCGTCGACCGTCTTGCCGAATACGTTCCCGGCGCGCCGCGCGCCGACGCGGCGGCCCTGCACGCGCGACTCGACAAGGTCGTACGCGCCTTCGGCGTGCCGCTGTCGGCCGACGACATGAAGACCATCGCGGGCTTCCACCAGCGCTTCATCGACGCCGGCCTGGCGTTGCGCTTCCAGTCCACCGGCCGGCCGCCGCAGTGGGGTTACCCGACCTACGGCGACATGCTGGTCGACCGCGACGCCGCCGGTCAGCCGGCGCACTTCCTGGCCGCAGAGGAGGGCTATCGGTTCCTGCGCGATCTCGAAGGTCGCGATCTGGTGATTCCGGTGGTGGGCGATCTGGCCGGCCCGTCGGCGATCGCCAACATCGGTAAGGCGATCTCGGCGCGCGGCGAGAAGCTGTCCGCCTTCTACGTCTCGAACGTCGAGTTCTACCTCTTTCGGGAGGGAACGTTCGGCCAGTTCGTCGCGAATCTCAAGCGCGTCCCGCACGCCGGCAATGCCGTGGTGATCCGCTCGTTCTTCGCGCGCGCGCCCGTCACACCCACGCGGCCCGGGGACAACAGCGTGTCGCAGGTGGCATCGGTGGACGATCTGCTGCGCGGCGTCGACAGCGGGCGCGTCCGCAGCTACGGCGATCTGGCGGGTGCGAAGTGACGCTCGATGAGCTGAAGGCGACCCTCACCTCCCCGGCCCCTCCCACTGCCCTTCGGCCGGTGCTGGTCGCCCTCTGGCGCGGCGCGCGCGGCGACTGGAATGCGGCGCACTCGGTCGCACAGGATGTCGATGACGAGGAGGGCGCCTGGGTGCATGCCTATCTGCACCGCAAGGAGGGAGACCTCGGCAACGCCGCTTACTGGTATCGCCGGGCGAACCGCAGCGTGGCGTCCGGCGCCCTGGAGGCGGAGTGGGACCAGATAGCTGCCGCGCTGCTGGAAGGGAACTGACAACCCTGCGAGCGACGGGTCCGCCCGAAGTGTAAAGCCCAGGATCGATCCCGCTTGCCGTCAGCGTCGTTGCGTACGAGAGGCCGGCGGAAACGCACGGCCGAGCGTGCTGATTTCCCGCTCCGCCAGGCCGCCGTCGACCACATCCAGGATGCCCGGCAGCGGCGCGTCGGTCGGCACCGGCTGCTGGGGCATCGCGTCGCGAATCGGCCTCGCATCGATGACGGAGATTCTCGGCACGTCATGCGCGACGCTTCGCACCTTCTGATGACATGCGGTGGCGCCGGCGAAACCGGCGACCGTCGAGAGCGTCAGCGCCACCACCACGTGCCACGCCCGCATGCGTGGAGTCGTCTCGATCGGCAGCGGCACCCGGTCGAGAATCACGTCGCCGGCCGGCTCTGCGCTCGACACGACGGCGGTGGCGGTGGCGGAGCGCGCGCCGCGCGCCACCAGTTTCGCGATCACCACTCCCCGCTCGCCGGATTCGAAGCGGCACAGCGTGCGGGAGAATTCCTCGAGCGTGGCGAACGGCGGCGCGACCGCGGCTCCCAGCGCGCGCGCCACTGCGTAGCGCACCGCGCCCGGCACCCCCTCGGCCGGGAGCAGCGCGTCGAGCAGGCCCGCCACCGATGTCAACGTCGCGACAGCACGTTGCCCGGTGCAGCGCACGCCGCCGTCGCTGCCCAGCACGAGGGCGTCGATCGCAGACCCGCCCCCGCTCGAGGCGACGAGCTGCGCGATCGCCAGCGCCTCCGCCGTCTCCAGCCGAACGCCCCGGCCCAGCAGGTGCGAGAGCGCAACCGTGATCATGCCGGTTCGTCCTTCCTGTGCGCTCGGACCGCGACGGGGCTCTGGAACACCTTGCTCACACGTTCGTCGACGCTACTGGCAGGCCGTCGACACGCCGTTCAAGCCTTCGTAGTCATGAGTGAACTGGGCGGTGGCGATGCCGTTGGCGCGCGTGATCCGGACGACGTACAGACTGTCGTAGTCTCCCGTCACCCAGGCCGGGACGCTGACGCCGCCGCCATAGGTGTTGATGAGGCTTTGTACGATCGCCTGCAGATACTGGTGTTCCCATGCGATGAACACCGTAGAGGACGCGTACGCGCCGCTCGTCAGCTCGGCCTGTAGCCCGGAGGTATCGGTGTAGCTGTACCTCGTGTTCAGGGGAAGGCCCAGACGGATGGCGGTCGGCTCGATCGTCGCGATCGGCCGCACGTAGTAGAAGGAGCCAGCCGCGTCGGGGATCATCGTCTCCGGGTTCGGGGCGAACAGATACTGCGCGGCGCCGAACTGATTGGCGAGGACCGCCGGGAGCGCCAGCGCCCGGTTCAGACCCTGGCAGGTCAATTGGCCGTTGCCTGAGGCCGGCTTCTCGCCGTGCCGGAAGAAAACGAGTGTCTCTGTGGTCGGCGACGACCCGGCTGGCTGGACCGCGACCGACGTGAACGTGGCGGTGGCGGGTGTGCCGGCCACGTGGCTGCTCACCGCCAGGCCGACCAGGATCGTCGGTGTCATCGCGATCGTGTCGGTGCCGACGAGCGTCCAGTTCGCGCCGTCCGGCGACATCGATGCCGCGACCGTGGTGCCGGTACGACTGAGCTTCACGAACCAGGGTGCGGTTCCGGACCCACCCGGCGTACTCGTGGACTCGCCGTTCGTCTCGACGCGGCGCTGGAAGGCCAGCCCCTTGCCTGGACTGACGAGCATCAACCCGTGCTGAGAGCCGGGATCCAGGGACGCGCGCACCATGACCCCCGCCTTGGTCCAGCTCGCCACCGACTGCTCGTTCGCAACCCTCGCCACGATGGTGCCGTCTCCGTTCAAGCTCGTGTACACGAACCTGAAGGCATCCGACTGGTTCCAGATGTCGGCCCCGGCGCCCGCGGCGGTGAACGTGCCGCCGCTCCCACTCGCGCTTCCCGGCGCCCCGACGGCGCCGATGTCAGCGCTGCTCCAGCCGGATGGGAGCGACTGGGCGCGGGCGGCAACCGCGCTCACGGGTAAGACAACCAGACACAGGATGAATGAGAGGGCCTTCATAGGACGAATGGCAGAACGGCAAGACCGCTGCCCTCGCGATCAGCGGATTTGCGAATGTTCTGCGGTCGGGCTCACCGCCGACTCGACCGGAATCACAACTCAGCCGCGGAAAGGAATTACACGATCCCCCGACGAGCACCTGACCTGCTCTGTCATCCGCGCATGCGACAGTGCGTCGCATGATGCTTCTTCCCGATCCCGCCACGGACGATTACGCCGAATGCGCCGTCTGCCGCATCGACACAGAAAGGCTCTGCTCGCCTTGCGGCGACCCCATCTGCGCCAATTGCCGTTGTCCCCATGGATGTGAAGACGAAGCCGACGTCCGGTGCGTGGACGAGGCGGCCTGAGCGCACCGGCGTGGGCCGTCAGGGCATCGGCTCGACCGGGTCTCGGCCCATGTCCGTTCTCTTATGACGGGCAGCGAGCGCTCGCAATCGCAGTCCGCTTCTGACGGAACGCCTCGACCCAGGCGTCGATTGGCCCGCTCCCGTGCGGTTTGCGATCGAACATCGCCACGCTGAACAGGTCGTGGAGCTGGCGGTCGCTCAGTTGCGCGAGCAGGCTGGCGAGAAACGCCCGTCCCTCTTCGGTGATGACCGGATCGTGCAGCGTGCCGGTGTGCGACTCGGACAGGTTGCCAACGCACGCCGCCTGGTCCTTCCAGACGGGGGTGTGCGACCACATTGCCAGATTGACGCTGCCGACGCTCTGGCGGTTCAGCCAGTTGGCGCGGCCGAAGGTCAGCCCGAGGTCGTGAACCATCAGAAACGGGTCGGAGCAGTTGGCGAGTTCGTCGTGGGAATGTCCAGGGCTGCGGCACAGCAGGCGCTGCTGCTCCCCTTTGTTGTCGGTGTGCTGGAGGAGCACGGCGAGCAGGCGAAGCGCGTCGCGCTGCGCCCGCGGCGCTCCGCCGGCCGCGCTGTCCACCTCCAGCAGTTCGGGCCACGCCCAGCCGCTGTCCGAATCTCCGACTTCAATCTTGTGACCGGAGAAGGGTCGCTCGATCGCCGCGACATCGAATCGCCGCCGGCCGTCGACGGATTCACCAGCCCCCGGCAGCGCCGGACAGTTGCGGCAGACCACGTGCACCGGGTAGAGCGCGTCGGCGCCGAACCCGAGCGCCCACAAGAGGCGCGTCGCCGCCACTCCCGCGTAGATCTCGCCGTTGTCGGCCCCGTACCGCACCTTGACCACGTCGTGCTCGGAGAGCTGGCAGCCGAATTTCGGCGATCGTCCGGCGTACGTCACTTCGTGGTAGTCGCAGTCCACGTCGGCGCCGGGCGGGAATCCCCCGTCGGGTCCGCGAGTCACGTCCATCGAGCCGACGGTCGTCGGCGTCCAGACCTGCGCGCGGCGCAGCACCATGAACCGTTCGTTCCTGGTCAGCAGCTTCCCCGCCGACCCGATGGCCGCGGCGCATCCCGCCATGACCACCGCCGCCAGCATCGCCGCGGCCAGCCGTCCACCGCTCGTGATCCGCATGCTCCACAAAATGCTATATCCTTTTTGCTTTGCGCCCCTAAGGAGCTAGCTGTGGCAGAGAAAATCCTCGTCATCGTCGGCGACGGCGGAGAGAGCTACGAAACGTGGTTCGCCGTGCATCGCTTTCAAGAAGCCGGATACGAAACGCGGGTCGCCGCGCCGTCGAAGAAACGCCTGAACCTGGTCATGCACGACTTCGAGCCGGGCTGGGACACGTACCGTGAAATGCCTGGCTACGCGATGGAATCCGACCTGACCTTCGATCAGGTGAAGGTCGACGATTATGCCGCAGTCCTCTGCATCGGCGGCCGGGCGCCGGAATACCTGCGCAACGACGAGCGCGTCCTGCAGATCATCCGCGACTTCGACCGCGCGGAGAAGTGGCTCTTCGCGATCTGTCACGGGCTGCAACTGCTCGCCTCGGCGGGCGTCATTCGCGGCAAGACGGTGACCTGCTACGAGCACGTCCGCAAGGACGTCGAGACGGTCGGCGCCACCTACGTGCGGCAGGACGCAGTCCGCGACGGGCGCGTAGTCTCGGCGCCCACCTGGGTGCAGCATCCGGCGTTCTACCGAGAGGTCTTCCGGTGTCTCGCAGCGGCGGTATGACACCGCGCTCCGTGGTGTCGCGCGATCGCGACGGGTAATGGCCGACTTCGATCGCCGCGGCTTCGTCGGCACCGGCGCCCTTGGGCTGCTCGGCCTGCTGCATCGCCCGGACGCGGCAGCTGGCGGCGAACCAGCCCAGGCCGGATCGCCGCCAAACACCGACGTCACCACGCGGCTCGCCGCCTACGTCGTGCAGGCGCGGCCTGAGGACGTGCCGTCAGCCATCCGTTCCGAGGCCTGCCGCACGCTGCTCAACTGGGCCGGTTGTGCGGTCGGCGGATCGACCCACGAGACTGTCGACATCGCCGTCCGCACGCTCGATCCCTTTTCAGGGCCGAGGCTGGCGACGCTGCTCGGCCGCCGCGAGCGGATGGACGTCCTGCAGGCATCGCTCATCAACGGCATCAGCTCGCACGTACTCGATTTCGACGACACGCACCTGAAGACGGTCATCCATCCGGCGGGCCCGGTGGCGCCGGCGCTGCTCGCGCTGGCCGAAAGTCAGCCGGTGTCAGGCCGCGACTTCCTGCACGCGCTGGTGCTCGGCGTCGAGGTCGAGTGCCGCATCGGCAACGCCGTCTACCCCGCCCACTACGATCGCGGCTGGCACATCACCGGCACGGTTGGCGCCTTCGGCGCCGCCGCCGCGGCCGGACGCCTGCTGCGCCTTTCCGAGCAGCAGATGCGCTGGGCGCTGGGGCTCGCCGCGACCCAGCCGGTCGGCCTGCGCGAAATGTTCGGCACGATGACCAAGAGCTTCCATCCTGGGCGCGCGGCCCAGAACGGGCTGACGGCCGCCCTCCTGGCGCGGCAGAACTTCACGAGCAGCAATACGCCGATCGAAGGGCCGACTGGCTGGGCGCACGTTCTGAGCACGACGTGCGACTACGGACAGATCACCGATGGCCTCGGCGAGCACTACGAGATCCGGCTCAACACCTACAAGCCGTTTGCCTGCGGCATCGTCCTGCACCCATCCATCGACGCGTGCCTGCAGCTCCGCCTGGAATATCGACTCACGCCCGAGCAGATCGCACACGTGGATTTGGCGGTGCACCCACTCGTGCTCGAGCTGACTGGCAAGCACGCCCCCCAGACCGGGCTCGAGGGCAAGTTCAGCGTGTATTTCGCGGCGGCCGTCGCGCTGGCGAGCGGGGCGGCAGGCGTAAAACAGTTCACCGACGCGTGGGTCCGTGAGCCGTCCGTCGTCGCGCTTCAGGATCGCATCGTCGCCACGGTCGATCCGGCCGTCGGCGAAGCGCAAGCGCGCGCGGTGATCACGCTTCGGGACGGGCGGCGGCTCGAGCGGTTCATCGAGCACGCGGTCGGCAGCGTCGAACAGCCCCTGTCCGACGCCGCGCTCGACGCTAAAGTGATCGATTTGTGCGAAGGCGTGCTGCCGGATGGGCAGGCACGGCGCCTGATCGAGATGTGTCGCGGCATCGAGCGCTTACCAGATGTGCGAGCGATCGCGGCTGCGGCCGCAGGGTCATGAACCTCACCGCCTCCTGATCGTTACTCCCTTGGCCCGGAATGCCGCAGCGAGAAACGGCACCAGATGCTGCAGAGTGTCTTCCAGGTTGCCGGGATCGCACCGCCCCTTCGAGAACGTCTTGATACGCTGCGGGCTCGAGACCGAGTAGTAGATCGTCCCCAGCATGAAGTGAAAGCGCCACAGGACTTCGTCGGCCGGTACGCCCGGCAGGCACCGGCGCAGCGCGGCGACGAACGTACGGCTCGAAACGTCGAAGTTCTCGGCGACGAGTTGCGTCAGCAGCGCTGAATCCTCGGCGGCGAGAATCGCGCGTAGTCGACTGAACCCGGCGGCGCGGCCGCCGGTCTGAATCTCCGCCAGCGCCGGTCGCACGAACGCCTCGATGATCTGCTCCAACCGCCCTCGGCCGCGCGCCGCCAATCCGAGCAACCGCAGCCGCTCGGAGTTCAAGGTGCTGCAATGCCGGCGGTAGACCTCGGAGAGCAGTCCCTCCTTGCCTCGGAAGTAATAGCCGACGAGCGACCAGTTCACGCCGGCCGCGGCGGCGATCGCGCGGACCGACACGTTCGTATAGCCGTGCTGCGCAAACAGCCGTTCCGCGGCGCGCAGCAGCTTCTCTCGCGTGTCAGCCGAGGGATCGGCCGGCGCGATCACGCGGGCGCGACGGCGTGCGGTGGCGCTCTTCACCCGGCTGAGCATACCCGCAGGGCGGCGTTTGTACGGCCGTTCAAAGGTACCGGACGAGCGTGTATCATTCCGCCACCGGGAGGTTTTCCATGACTGACCTGCATACCGCCGGATTCCGATACTCGCGCCGAGATTTCGCCAGGCTGGCGCTGGCGGCCTTTCCCGCCGCCGCGATGGCCGGCAGGGTCAAGGATGTGTGGGCGAATCAGTCCTCAGGAAAACCAGACTCACTCTGGGGCGGCGTGCCGTTCGGCATATTCGCGCCGTATCGCTTCGGACCGGATGCCTCGGATCTCGAGGGCGCGCTCGCCGCGCTCGTCAAGTTCGGCGTCAGCTATGCCGAAGTGACCGCCGCCGTGGTCGAGCGCCATGTCGGCGCGCCGCAGGCGGCGGGCGGTCGTGGTGGAGCACCCGCGACCCCTGCCGCGGCCAACGCCGCACCGCCGCTCGCGCCGGCGCCGATGGCGATTCCCTGCGAGGGAGGGGTGCCCACCGGCGCGCCCGCGGCGCCCGGAGGGGGCGGACGCGGGCAGAGTCCCGAGCAGCAGGCCGCGGCGCGCGCGCAGGCGGACGCCCTTGCGAAGTGGCGCGCAACCGTCGCGATGGACAAGTTCGTCGACGTTCGCGGGACGTTCGACGCCGCCGGCGTGCACGTCTACGCCTATCGCATCACGCTCACCAGCGACATGGCCGATTCCGACTACGACTATGCCTTCAATGCCGCCAAGGCGCTCGGCGCGTCGCAGATCACGATGGAGCATCCGCACGACGCGGGGCTGGCCCGGCGCATCGGCCAGGCCGGCGAGAAGCATGGCGTCAACATTGGTTATCACCTGCACACCACCGCCTCGATGACGGCGTGGGACGACGTGCTGGCGGCGTCGCCCCGCAATGGCCTGCAGCTCGACATCGGCCACTACGTGGCTGGCACCGGCCAGAGCCCGGTGCCGCTCATCGAAAAACTGCACTCGCGCATCTACAGCATGCACTTGAAGGATCGCAAAAAGCTTTGCCACGATCGATCCGAGAACATGCCGTGGGGCGACGGCGACACACCGATCAGGGACGTGCTGCAGACGTTGAAGAAGCACCGGTGGGCGATCCCCGTCGGCATCGAGTTCGAGTACCTGGTGCCGCCCGGTTCGACATGGGACGCCGAGATCGCCAAATGCGTCAGCTACGGGAAACAGGCGCTCCTGGCTGGAGGGACGGCGCCCTGACACGCCGGCGGCGGACGAGCGGCGCGGCGAGCGCCGCCGCCGCCAGTACGCCGCCGATCGCGGCCGCCAGGATGGCGGGCCTGGCGCCACCTCCGCCGCGCACTTCGTACTCGACGGTGAAGTGCCGCTGGTCGATGTCGCGATCCTGTCCCGTGATGGCCACGCGGCTGCTCGACGGCACCATCACGTTTGCCAGATAGACGCCGATGTCGGTGTGGTGTGCGTTGATGAAGCGCAGTCGGTGGGTGCCCGCCGCCAGGGTCGGCAGCGCCGCCGTCCAACGCAACCGCAGCGTTCCCTCTCCTTGTGTCATCGCCTCTTCGCCGGCCGGCCGATCTTCGAGAAGCTGCCGCGCCAACGGACGGCCGTCGAGTTCGAGCGCCGTCTGGCGCTCGAGGACCTCCGCGTAGGCGCGCGCTTCGCCGTCCGACACCACGCCGTCGCGATCGCGATCGATCTCGGAGATGATCCTGTCGGCCAGTGCGATCCCCGGCGTCAGATCGAGCTCGACTTCGACGCGCCCCGGATCGATCGCCAGTCGTGCGGCCTGCAGGTACTCGTCGCGGCGATGCGCCGAGACGGTCGACACCATCGCGGCCGCCAGACACGCCGCACACGCCGCGCGCCTATTTCGCGAACCTGGCACCATAGTCGTTGGTCGGATCGCGGTAGATCGTGTGAATGTGATCGACGCTGCCCTGCGGCGCGTACTCGATGACCAGCGTCGGCCCCTGGATCCGGAAATAGGCCGCCGATCCGTTCGTCGTCGGACCGCTCCACGTAAAGTACGTCTGGAGAAGATTGGCGCGCAGCTCCGCCATCCGCGGCTCGCCGTAGGCGTCGGTGACAATGCCGGCCCATTCCTTCACCAGGTCGAGCAGCATGTCCTGCTGCTTCGGCGTGAGCGCGGCCGCCTTGATCCCCTCCGGCTGGATCGTCTTGCCGTCCTGGGTCGGCCCGAGCACGAGGTCGGCGACGCGGTAAGTCAGGATCGCCTGCTTGCGCTGGGCGTCGTCGAGCGCGTTGATCAGCGCGAACGCCTTGTCGTTCTCCTGGCCGAGCGGCCGGACTTCCCTGCCTTCGAAGGTGTAGCTGGCCGGCTGCGCCGCGGGCAGGCTCGGGGTCATGCTCGCGTCGGCGCCGCCAATCGTCAGATTGATCGCCAGATGATGCCCGCCGAACTGCAGCATCCACGGAGTCGTCGTCGACGGCGTCCCAAGGAAGGCGAGCCAGTACTGGTCCTGACCGAAAGTCAGGCCGCCGCCCGGGCCGCGGCCACGTCCCGGTCCTCCCGGAGGCGGACCACCGCCCGGAGGCGGACCGCCTTGGGGAGGCCCGCCGCCGCGCGGTCCGCGGCCACCGTCCGTGCTCTTGAGCACCTCGTCGCCGCGCATGATCTCGGTGACCTTGCGGTAGCCGTTCGCGCTCAATGCCGCCTGCAGCAGCTTCATGATCGCGGCCCGCTGCGCGTCAGTCGTGTCGCCGAGCCGCAGCCCCTGCCGTTCGAACATCGGGCTCGGGAAGTTCGACCAGCGCCGGCGCTGTTCTGTGTCGTCCCACCGGAACTGCACCTTGGCCCGTTCGGCAGCGTCGAGCGACGACAGCACAGCCTGCGCCTCGGCCACGATGCGAGCGGTGCCCGCGGCCGCTGGGTTGGCGGAACTCCGCTGCGGCATGACCGCCAATGCCGGCGCCGCGAGCAGCGCCACGCCGAGTACGAATGCCTGTCGACTGTGGTGGATCATGAGTGTCTCTACGACTGACCAGTGACCTGTTCGTGGACGAACGATGGCATTTCAGTGTGACGACGGGTCGGGCACCGGAGGCGTGCCGTGGGTGTGAAACGTGCTGACCGTCTGCAGGCCCCACGCCTGCCCCTTCGCCCGCTCCGCCTGCGTCCAGACGACCGGCTGCCAGTCGGGAGCGAGAATCAGATAGCCGCCGGCACCGATCTCGAAGCGGTTTCCTCCGGGTTCGTAGCAGTACAGGAAGAAGGTCTGGCCGATGGTGTGCTTGTGCGGTCCGGTTTCGATCGGCACGCCCGCGTCGCGCAGCACGTCGGCCGCCCGCAGCACGTCTTCGCGGCTGTCCATCATGTAGGTCAGGTGATGCAGCCGCGCGCGGGCGCCGCTGCGATCTTTCGTGATCGCGAGGTCGTAGGACTTGTTGGTCGCCGCCGTCCAGGCGCCCATCTCGACGCCGTCGTCGAAGACGATCTGCTCGGTGAGGCGCATGCCGAGCAGCTCCTGGAAGAAGCGGCGCGTCGGTGCGACGTCGCTGGCGAGCAGGTTGAGATGATCGAGCCGCCGCGGCGCGATGCCGTGGGGCACGTAGCGCTGCGGCTGGTTCTTGAACTCGGTCGCCACGTCGGGCGTCGCGACGAAGCGCTGCGTCTCGAAGTAGAGCTCGACGGCGTGTCCATCCGGGGTCTCGCACCGGTAGGCTGGTCCGTGCAGCGCGTCTTCGACCCACCGGCCGGCGCACCCGGCCGCGTCCAGACGTCCGACGAACCGCTGCAATGTCGCGCCGTCGCGCACGCGCAGCCCGAGATGACCCAACCCCGACGTGGCCTGCGCGGTCAGCTTGAGCGTGTGCCGCTCGTAGTCGCCCCATGCGCGGAGGTAGACCGAGTCGCCGAGCCGGGCCGTCTCGTGCAACCCGACGATAGCCGTGAAGAACGCGAGGCTCGCGTCGGGGGTCGGCGTGAACAGCTCGACGTGGCCGAGGTGGGCGACGTCGCCGAATACCGGGAATGGGCTCATCGACAACTCGGAACTCACGTCAACGAGGCCAGCGTGCCGGTCATCACATCGTCGATGCTCAGCGGGTGCGGAAGCAGGTGCTGCGCGGCAGCCGTCGCGGCCGCCACCTCGAGGCTGCGCGCCATCCCGTCGAATCCGGAGATCGCGCCGTTTGCCGCCGGGCCGGCGAGCGCCTGGCTGTCCTGGAACAGCCGGAACAGCTCGCGCATGTGCGTCGTGCTTCCGGCCAGCGATTCCCGCACGACGACCACGTGATTGATCGTCCGCGCCCCCGTCCTGGCCTGCCAGGCCCGCCACGGCGCGTCCGGGTTCGGAACCACCGTCGTGAGCCGCCGATCGTCGGGCACCGGATCGACGATCGCGGCATCCACCACGCCGTCGAGCAGCATCCCGACCAGGTCTGCGTGACCGGGGTCGCACTGCACGTTCGGCGGGTCCGAGAGGCCGGCGACGTGCCCTTCTTCGCAGGTCAGCCATCGGAGCTGATCGAGGTCGATATCAAATTGATCGACCAGCAGCGCCCGGGCCCAGACCGCCGTGGTCGTGGTGTAGGAGCGGGCGGCGATGCTACGGCCGGCCAGGCCGCGCGGATGCAGCCTCCCCCCGTCCGCGCGGCAGACCAGGTAGCGCAGGGGATTGCGGCTGAAGAGCGCAATCGGCAGGAGGCGGAGCGGCACGCCGCGGGCACGCGCCATCAGAAAGGTCATCAGCGCCAGCTCCGCGACGTCGAACTCGAGGTCGCGGACGACGCGCTTGAACGCTTTGTTGGGTACGGCGACGTCGGCGAATTCGAGGCGGAGCAGCGCCGACTCGACGCGGCCGTCGCGCAGCGCGCGCGTGCCCGGATACTCGCCGAGCAAGGCGTGCCAGCTGCGGACCGCGGCGGTGACGCTACCGTCCACCGCCGCCCTTCCCCTCTCCGTACATAGGCGCGCATCATACAACCCAATTGAACGGGCGTGCAATTCGCCTGTATCATCCGCGCCATGGCCGACACTGTTCTCGTGTTCAGCGCCCACGCCGCCGACTTCGTCTGGCGCGCCGGCGGCGCCATCGCGCTCTACGCCTCGCGCGGATGGCGGGTGCGCATCCTCTGCCTCTCCTTCGGCGAGCGCGGCGAGAGCCAGGGGGCCTGGCGAGAGCCCGGCATGACGGTCGAGCGCGTCAAGGATCTCCGGCGCGCCGAATCGCAGCGGGCCGCCGGGCTGCTCGGCGCCGACGTCCGCTTCTTCGATGCCGGCGACTATCCGCTTCGTGCCACCGACGCGCTCATCGAGCAGCTGGTGCTGGAATACCGCACCTGCCGCCCGGCTCTGGTGCTCACCCACTCGGCTGCCGATCCCTACAACCCGGACCACCCGATGGCGCATCAGCTGTCGCTCAACGCCCGTGTCTTTGCGCAGGCCGAAGGTTATCCGCTGGAGGGACCCGCGCTCGGCGCCCCGCCGGTCTTCATGTTCGAGCCGCACCAGCCCGAGCAGTGCGGCTTCCGCCCCGACGTCCTTCTCGACGTGACAGCGGTATGGGACACCAAGCGGGCGGCGATGGAGTCGATGGCCGCGCAGCAGCACCTCGTCGACTACTACTCGGATCTCAGCCGACGCCGCGGCACGCAGGCCGTCCGCAATTCCGGCCGGAAGGGAATCGTCCACGCCGAGGCGTTTCAGCGCTTGTTCCCGCAGGTCACGGGTGATCTCGCATGACGCCGGCCATCGTCCGCACGATTTCGCGCGCCGATCCGGCCGACATCGCTAAGTTGGGCGCCTGCGGCGTCGCCACGGTTCACGAGGCGCAGAACAAGGCCGGTCTCCTCGCGCCCTGCATCCGCCCCCTCTTCACGGGCGCCCGCGTCGCCGGCAGCGCGGTCACGGTTCTGTGCGGGGCGGGTGACAATCTCATGCTGCACGCCGCGCTCGCCGTCGTCCACAAGGGGGACGTGCTCGTCGTCGCGGCCGACGGCGAGTCGACTCACGGAATGTTCGGCGACCTGCTCGCCGAGTCGTGCCGCACGCTCGGAGTGGCCGGTCTCGTCATCGATGCTGGCGTCCGCGACACGACCGACATCACAGCGCTCGGCTTCCCTGTCTGGTCGAAGGCCATCTCCGCCCAGGGCACGGGCAAGCTGATCGCCGGCAGCGTCAACATTCCGATCACCTGCGCCGGCGCGATGGTGCATCCCGGCGACGTCGTGATCGCCGACGCCGACGGTGTCGTGATCGTGCCGCGTGACACGGCGCCAGCCGTCGTCGCCGCGGCGAATGCGCGGCTCGCCAAGGAAGAACTGACCCGCGCGCGGCTGAAGGCCGGCGAGCTCGGGCTCGACATCTACGGCCTGCGCGACGTCCTGGCCGCCCGCGGCGTCGTCTGGAAGGACTGACCAGCGCCAGGCGTTCGATCGCCGCTGGCAGCCGTCGATATAATCGTCCGATGCAGCAACGGAAGTTGGGCGCGTCCGGACTCGATATCTCGACGGTTGGCCTCGGCAGCTGGGCGATCGGCGGCTGGATGTGGGGCAGCCAGGACGACGCCGAGAGTACGGCCGCTATCCACGCCGCGGTGGACAACGGCGTCAACTGGATCGATACCGCGCCGATCTACGGCGGCGGTCACTCGGAACTCATCGTCGGCCGCGCCGTACGAGCCCTCCCTGCGTCGCGCCGGCCATTCATCTTCACGAAGTTTGGCGTCGGGTCCGATACTGCGGTGAACCGTCGGGCCGCCAGCCGCGCCGAAGTCATCGCCGAGTGCGACGCGAGCCTGAAGCGGCTCGGCGTCGATCACGTCGACCTCTTCCAGCAGCACTGGCCCTCCGAGGATCCCATCGCAGAGACGGCGCGGGCGTGCGAGGAGCTGCTCGAGGCCGGCAAGATCCGCGCGATCGGGGTGTCGAACTACTCCGTCGCGCAACTGGAGGCGTGGACTGCGACCGGAGTGCCGCTGCACTCGCTGCAGTCGCCTTACAGCATCCTGCGGCCGGCGGTGAAGGACACCGTCCTGCCGTGGTGCAACGGCCACGACGTCGGCGTCGTTGCCTACTCGCCGCTCTTCCGCGGCCTGCTATTCGGCACGTGGTCGAAGGACAAGACCTTTCCCCCCGGCGACACGCGCGGCTCGCACAAAGACTATGCCGGGCCTCGATTCGCGCGGCATCTCGACGCGATCCGCGAGATCACCGAGATCGCCATCGCGGGAGGGCTGAGCTGTCCGCAGCTCTGCATCGGCGTCCTCCTCGGCACGCCCGGAGTCACCGGTTGCATCGTCGGCGCGCGCAACGCGCGTCAGGGCGCGCTGATCGCCAATCTTGGCGTGACGGTCACCGAGGCGCAGGCGAATGCCGTCTCGGCGATCATCGGCCGCCTCGAGCAGGATCTCGCGCGGCTGTAGACGTCACCGCTCGCTGTCTAACGCTCAACTCCGCCGCCACCGCCGCCGCCACGCCGCCCCCGCCCGCCGCCTCGCTGCGGCGCGCTCCCGTTGACGAGCGTGTCGATCGGCGCCCGCGCGGTCCACGCGATGCCGCGCAGGATCATCTTCTGAATGTCGGGACGCGAAAAGTTCGCGTAAGTGTGTCCCTGCATCCAGACGAACGCGCGCGACGGCTGGCCGCCGAAGATCGTGTGCTCATACGTCCAGATCTGCGGCACCGCCTCGCCGACGTGGCCCTGCGCACCTGGCGTGTCCGGCATCACAGCAGTCGCCAGCACGTGGATCTTCGGATCGGCCGCCCAGGTCATCTTGAAGAACGCCTCGTCCTGGATCGAGAAGTCGGCCATGTCCTTCATGATCGGCGACTGTTTGTCGACGATGGTGTACTTGATCTCGCCGGCCGAGAAATTGACCTCGCCATGCTTTTTGCCGCCGCCGACGATCGACGCCATGTAGGCCGGGTCGTCGCCGCAGAGCGTGTCGTGGAAAAGGACGATGCCGCCGCCCCGCTTGACGTAGTCCTCGACGATGGCCTTCTCGCTCGCCGTCATGTAGCCGGCGTCCCCCTTGTACATCACGATCACGTCGACGTCAGCCAGTTCGTGAGCGTCGGGAAAATGCAGGCCGCCGTCGACAATCGCACCGTGATCGGTGAGGAACTTGCTCCAGTCGGCGATGAACTGCGGGTAGTCGTGCAGACCTTCACCGTGCGACTTGAGGCCGGCGCGGATGTAGACGTGGATCGGACGCGGGGCATCGGCGGTCGGCGCCGCGGGCGCGGCCGACGGCACCGCCTGGGGATTCGCCGGCGCCTGCTGGCCGGCGAGACCGGCGCCGAGCGCCAGCGCCAGGCATGCAGTCAACAGTGATTTCACTTCGTGCCCTCCGGCTGGAACATGATCTGGGTGTAGTGGGCGAGGAAGTCGCGCCATAGGAACCAGTAGTGGCGGCCGGGAATCTCGCGATAGCTGGTGTTGAAGCCCTCCTTCTTGACCAGTTCCGACAGCGCCACGGTGCCGTCGTGCGCCATGTCGGTGGTGCCGGCGCCGAGCCAGTAGAACTTCACGCCGCCGGCCTTGACCGCTTCGAGCTGCTTCTGGAACGCCTCGTCGGTGGTGCGGCCGCCGGCGCTGAACACGCCGATGTAGGCAAACTCGCCGGGATTGTTGTTGGTCGCCATCAGCGTGTGCGCGCCGCCCATCGACAGACCGGCGATCGCACGATCGTCCTTGCTGGCAAGGACACGATAGCGCTTCTCGACAAACGGAATCACGTCTTTGACGAGGCTTTCCGGGTACGAGCCCTCATACGTCTGCGGCGGTCCGCCGCGGCCGCCGCCAGCCGCTCCGGCTCCGGCACGGCCCGCTCCCCCGCCCGGCGCCTGCTGCGCCGCCTGCACGGGCGGCGGCGCCGGCGCCACCACCTGCTGCCGCGCCGGGGTCGGACCGAAGCCGTAGCCCTGCGAGACCGATTGCGTGGCATTGCCGTTGGGCATCACGACGATCACCGGCTTCGCCTTGCCGGCCGCGATCAGGTTGTCCAGGATGATGTTCGCCCGCCCCATCGTCAGCCAGGCGTCCTCGTCGCCGCCGCCGCCATGCAGCAGATACAGGACCGGGTACTTCCGCGTCCCTTCCTCGTACCCGGGCGGGAGGTAGACCATCATCCGCCGGCGATCCGCCTTCAGCGTCGGCGACGGATACCACACCGCTTCGACGGTGCCGTGCGGCACGTCCTTGAAATCCCACCACTCGGATTCCGGTCCGGAGATCATCAGCAGGTTGTCGTAGCGCGACCCGTCACGCTGCGTCTCGCCGTTGTTCGGGTCGAGGGCCTTGACGCCGTCGACCATGAACCAGTAGCCCCAGAGCTGCGGCGCCAGTGGACCGATCGTCGCCGACCAGACCCCCTGATCGTCCTTGGTCATCGGCAGGTTCGTGCCGTTGTCCCAACTGCCGTTGAGCGTCACTTCCGTGGCTTTCGGCGCCAGCAGCCGGAAAGTGACGGTGCGATCCGGATGGGTTTCGGGCGACTTCAGCGGCGCGGGCCGCGCCGCCGGTTGTGGCACGGCGCCGGCCGCCGGGGCCTGCTGCCCGGCGAGCGGAATGCCGGCCGCCGCGGCGATCGCGAACGCTGCGACCAATCGTGCGCGGATGGTAATCGTCATAGTTGCCCCCTTGATGTGGCGGCACACCCGCCGACTGGCGGGATGAGTGTCCAGCGCACGATATCCCAGACTTGCACGAACGTTCAATGGACTCTCGGGCGGTCGTCTTGAACCACGTCAGCCGTGCCGCCTATCGACGCCGCAATCCGCCGGCCGGCGGTGAGACCGTGGCCAATCCATTCAGCGCGAGATCGCACTTGGCGATGAGTGCCGTCAGGGAGTCGATCTCGCTCTGGGCGGACGACGGGGTCGTGCCGGACGCGCGGTGGACGGTGCGGATCGCCAGTGCCTCTTGCGCCCAGCCGCGAGCGGCGCGATAGGCACGCGCGGATTCGGCACGGTCCGTGGTCGTCGCGGCCCGCTCGGCGTTGACTCCCGCGAGAGCGCCGTAGACGTTGGCTACGTGATCGCCGGTCGATCGATTGACCGGATCCGCCGAAGACCGCTTCAGCGCGATCGGCAGGGCTTTCTGAAACTCGGAGATGGCCTCCGGCGCCCTGCCGGCACGGCGCAGCACCTGACCGATGCTCAGATGAGCCCGGCCGACCGCTTCAATCGCTTCGACGTCGTTCGGATCCGCCGCCGCCGCTGCCTCCCGCAACGACAGCGCCTGCGCATAGCTGCGCAGGGCCTCCTCGACATTCCCTTGCGTCGAGAGCAGATACCCGATCGCGCCGTAGTCGAACGACAGGTCGAGATGCGCCTGCCGATCCGTAGGACTCGCCGCGGCGCGGCGCTCGTCGAGCGCGACAGCCTTGCGATAGTTGGCCAGCGCGGCATCACGATCGCGCGCTCTTTCGAGGTGTGCACCCAGCTGACGGTAGCCGATGGCGGCGTTGCGCTGCGCGCGGCTGCTGCCCGGATCCGCCGTCAGAATCGACTCGAAGACCGCCGCCTCGCGCTGCGCGCTGTCGAGCGCCGCCTTCCAGTCGCCCGTTGCGCTCATGACGCGCCCGACCTGGTGATAGCCGGCAGCGAGCGCGACGCGGTCGTCAACGCCGTCGGGCCCGGACGACTGCAGCGCCACGCGGATCGCCAGCGCGCGCCGGGCGTGGTCGATCGCCGCGGGCAGCTGACTGGTCACCTCGAGAAGGCTGCTGAGATGAATGTGCGTCGTGGCGAGCTCGCGCGTCAGCGCCGGGTCGGACGGGCTCGACGCCGCCAGCGGCTCGCGCAGGGTCAGCGCCGCCAGGTGGCTGCGGATCGCGCCTGGAGTGTCGCCGAGGTTGGCGAACGATGGCAGCCCCTGGACGTCGCCCACCCGCTCATAGGCGCTGGCCAGTTCGCGCTGCAGTGAGGGATCGTGCGCCGATTCATTGGCCAGGCTGTCGAGATACTGCAGGGCGCGACGGACGACGAGCTCGCGGGCCCGGGTCGATCCCGGCAGCCCCTCGATCGCGTCGTGAAACTCGAACAGGAAGGAATTCGCCAGCCGGCGCACGTCATTGAAACGCCGTTCGGCGCGGTTGCGTTCCTGCCGCGCGACATGGACCTCCCAGCCCGTTGCGGCAATACCCGCGGCGAGCGACAGCGTGAGGAGCGCGGCCGCACCGACAGCGCCACGATGCCGCGCCACGAATTTGCGGGTGCGATAGCCCCATGAATCGGGCGCCGCGACAATCGGCCGGCCGTCGAGATGCCGCTGCAGATCCTGGGCGAGCTGCTCGACCGAGCCGTAGCGACGCCGAGGATCCTTGTCGAGCGCTTTGAGCGTAATCAGGTCCAGGTCGCCGCGCAGCTCCCGTGCGCGGTGGCGCGCCGCCGCGAGGTCCTCCGCGCTCGCGGACGGCTCCGCAGCCGCGGCACTGCTCGGCACGATCGGCTCTTCTTCGCAGATCGCGCGCGCGATCGAGGACTCCGTCGTCATGCTGCCGCGATAGGGGCTCCGCTCGGCCAGCAGTCGATACAACAGGACGCCGAGCGAATACACGTCGGTCAGCACGGTGACCGGTTCGCCTCGCACCTGCTCGGGGCTCGCGCTGTCGGGTGTCAGCGTGCGGAGGCCCGTCCGCGTGACGCTGGTGTCGATCCCGGTCGAATCGAGCAGCTTGGCGATACCGAAATCAAGCAGCTTGGGCTCCCCGTCGGGTGTCACCAGCACGTTTCGCGCCTTGATGTCGCGGTGGACGACCAGATGCTGGTGTGAGTGCTGAACGGCGGCGCAGACCTTGATCATCAGCGCGACGCGGCCGGCAATCGGGACGGCGCGCGTCGCACAATATTCGTCGAGAGGCTGGCCGTCGATGTAGTCCATCACGACGTAGGGCACGCCCGTTTCGGTGGCGCCCGCGTCGAGGAGACGGCCGATGTTTGGGTGATCGAGCATCGCCAGGATCCGGCGTTCATCGTGAAAGCGTCGGAGCGCGGCCGGATGGAGCAGGTGGCCGGAAATGATCTTGATGGCCACCGTCTTCTCGAATTGATCGTCGGCGCGCGCGCCCAGATAGACGACGCCCATGCCACCGCGGGCGAATTCACGCAGGATCCGGTAGGGACCGCAGCGCACTGGAACGGTTTGCTCGACGCTGAGCCGCGTCGCCTCGACCATCGCGGCCGCGGCCTCGGGCACCGCCAGCGCTGGCGACGCCAGGAAATCTCCGGCGCTGTCGTGGGCTTGCAGCAGCGTGGCGACCTCGCGGACCAACTCGGCGTCCCCGTCGCAGGCGTTCGCGATCCACTGCGGGCGGGCCGACGGGTCGAGCGCCGCCGCCTCGAGAAACACGGTCTTGATGCGGCTCCAGCGTTCGGCGTCAGGCGTCATCTTCACTCGGGTCCCGTGGTCACTTGTCGATAGAGCCACGCCCGGGCGACGGCCCATTCGCGCTTGATCGTGCCGGCCGAGAGTTTCATCGCCTCCGCCGTCTCCTCAACGGTCAGTCCGGCGAAGAACCGCAGCTCCACGATCCGGCACTGCCGCGGGTCCACCGCTTCCAGCGCGACCAGGGCCTCGTCGAGCGTCAGGATGTCGGCCGGGTCCAGGGCGTCGGTGCCGGCGGCGTCCACATTGTCGTCGAGCGAGACCTTGAGGACGTGCGCGCCGCGCTTGACGCGCCCCGTACGCCTGGCGTGATCGACCAGGATCCGGCGCATCAGCTGTGCCGCCACGCCAAAAAAATGGGTGCGGCTCTGCCAGTCGACACGATTCTGGTCGACCAGTTTGAGAAACGTCTCGTGGACGAGCGCGGTGCTCTGGAGCGTGTGGCCGGTACGCTCGCGGGAGAGATAACGCACGGCGATGCCGTGCAGTTCGCGGTAGACCAATGGCGTAAGGTCGGTGAGCGCCTGCGCGTCTCCCTCCTGCCAGCGCCGCAACAGGGTGGTGATATCCGCCCCGGAGCTCGAATCCGCCATTTTCGGCGAGCATACCACCGCCCCTCCCGGCGTCCCCTGGCCGACGCGAGCGCAGCCGTCGCGGCGTGAGCGGAAAGGCCAGCCCCCTGACACGCCGCCTCAGGAAGGAACGCGTCAACCGCCAGGCAAGCGGATCACCCGCGACCGTGATCCGGTTCCACCGCAGTTGACGCGCTCTCTCATGGGACCGATCACAGCTGGAGGGTTGGATGAACTCGACCGCGACACGACAAGGCAAAAGCTGGGGGCAGGGGGCGCTTCGCGCCGCTCTAATGGTGCTGAGCTGGGCGTGCCTCACCGCACCGACGGCGGCCCAATCGGTCGTCACGACTGTCGTGGGAAATCCGGAGGTCATCGCCGTCGCCGTCGACCGCAACTCCGGCGCCGTCTATTTCGCGACCGACAGGCCGGGCGCGATTTACCGCCTCAGCGGGACCACGACGACACGAATCGCCGGCCTCGCCGGCGGATCGACCGGCGACGACGTGCCGGCGCTGCAGGCCGCGGTCTTCCCCGGCCGCAACGGCCTCGCCATCGACGCCGGCGGCAGCATCTTCTTCTCCGAACCGAGCACCCATCAGATCCGCCGCATCGACGTGGCGTCGGGCAGAGTCGTCACGGTGGCCGGCAATCAATCCCGAAGGGTCAACCCGCAGGACATCGAGGGCGACGACGCGTTGTTCACCTATCTCGCCGCACCAGGGGCGCTCGCGTTCCAACCGGGCAGCGGCGATCTCTTCGTGGCCGACGAAGCATGGGACATCGTCTACCGGATCAGCACGGAGGGCGGCGGCCGGATCGACGGCACCGCCGATACCGTCGTCTATCTGGCGGCGGGCGGCAACCCTGGCAGTCCGTCGATCTTCCTCGACGGCGACTGGTACAACCCCTTCGGCTACGCCGGCGACAACGGCCCCGCCATCGACGCCAAGCTGAATCATCCGCGCGGCCTCGCCTTCGACGGTGTCGGCAACCTTTTCATCGCCGACACCGGGAACAACGTCGTGCGGCGGGTCGATACGAGCGAGATCATCTCGACGGTGGCGGGCACCACGACGCCCGGTTTCTCTGGTGATGGCGGCGCGGCGACGGCTGGCCGTCTGTTCATGCCGACCGGCCTTGCCTTCGACGGCGTCGGCAACCTCTTCATCGCCGACACCTCGAACCAGCGCGTCCGCGTCCTGTTGGCCGCGTCGAACCAGCTGGCGACCGTGGCCGGCGTCGGCGTGGCGGGACACGCCGGCGACGGCGCCGCCGCGATCGGCGCGGCGCTGGCGTTTCCAACGGGCGTCGCGGTCGATGCGGCTGGGAACCTGCTCGTCGTCGATTCGCAGAACAACCGCCTGCGTCGCGTCTCGCTGGCGCAAACCATCAGCAGCGCGGTCCAGACTGGTCCCGACTATGTGGGCGACGGCCTGCCAGGCGGCAGCGCTGTCAATCAGCCTTCCTACTTGGTCATCGACCACGCCGGCAACCTGTTTTTCTCCGATTCCGGCAACGCCCGCGTACGCCGTCGCGATGCCATCACTCACGCAGTCACCACCGTGGCCGGCAGCGGCGTCCCCGGGTCGACCGGCGATCACTCGCCCGCGGTCGCGGCCCGTCTGAACTGCCCCGCCGGACTCGCCTTTGGTCAGGGCGGCGACCTCTTCGTCGCCGATCCGTGCGCCAGCGTCGTGCGCCGGATCGCCGCGGGCGCCGATGGCCTCGTGACCGGTGCCGGCGACGAAATCATCAGCACGTTCGCAGGGACCGGGGTGCGCTACGGCATCAGCGACGGCGACCATCAGGCGGCGACGACAGCGGCGCTCAACGGCCCCGTCTCTGTGGCGGTCGATTCACGGGGCAGCGTCTGGATCGGGGAAAACGACGTCCACGTCGTCAGAGTCGTCACCGCCAACGGCAGCATCGACACGTTCGATGCGAGCGCGGGATCCCGCGGCCTGCTCGTCGACGCCGACGACAACGTCGCCTATGCCGACGACTTCAACGGCCAGATCTCATGCAATGGAGACGGCCTCGTCTACTGGACGGACTTTCCTTCCGGAAGCGTGCGATCGTGGGGAGGGTTGGCTATCGACGCCCTGGGCCGCGTGTATGTCAGTGAAGACGGCAGGGCCCACTCGATATACCGGCTCACACCTGACGACGGCCGCTTGTTGTGCGCGGGAGACGCGCTGATCAGCGTCAACCGCGTCGCCGGACTCGGGTCCGACGGCATCGGCTACTCCGGCGACGGCGGACCGGCGACCAGCGCGACGTTCAATCATCCGGAGGGGCTCGCGATCGACGCGGCCGGAGCCCTGTTCATCGCCGACTCGGGCAACGGCGTGATCCGCCGTGTGCAGGGTTCCGCCGGCGGCGTGACGCTCGACGCGACGACCCTCGACTTCGGCGCGCAGGCGCTTGGTGCCGTGTCCACGCCGATCACCGTGACGGCAACGGCATCCGGGCCGGCGTCATTCGGCACCACTGCGGTCGCCGGCGCGAATCCGGGGGATTTCACCATCGTGGCCGATTCCTGCGCCAGCAGGCCGATAGCGGCGGGCCAAACGTGTCAGATCGTCCTGGCGTTCGAGCCGACCGGTCTCGGTCCGCGCTCGGCCACTCTCCAGGTCAACGACGACGCGGCCGGGTCCCCGCAGACGGTGACGCTCAGCGGCTCCGGTGTGACCCCGCTCACGGCGGCGCAGCTCGCGCCAACGGCGGTGGCGTTCGGTCAGATCGCGGTCGGCAGCGCGTCGAGCGGCGTCACCGTGACGCTCGGCAGTACGGGATCCGGGCCGCTCTCCGTGACCGGCATAACGTTGGGCGGCAATCAGCCCGGCGATTTTGCCATCAGCGCCAACACCTGTGGCGGGGCGGTACTCCCGCCAGGTCAGTCGTGCTCCCTGATCGTCACGTTCGCTCCGATTCTGGCCTGCGCCTCGACCGCAACGTTGTCGTTTTCCGACAACGCGGCAGGAGGTCAGCAGGCGGTGCTGCTGAGCGGAACCGGCGTGGCCAGGGCCGCCGCGCCGTTCCAAGGCGCCCTCCATTGCACGTCGGTCGCGGCGCAGCCGCGTGAACTCGCGCCAGCCGCAGACGGGTCGGTCTTGTTCGACGAGGCCGGTTCGCGCGACTCTCCCCCGGGGATCGGCCGCGTGTCGGCGACCGCCGGCGTGCAGGAAGTCCCGGGAGCGGTGCAGTCAGGCGGATGGATTCCCTCCGGGTTGACGTCTCTGCCCGACGGCTCGTACGCCTATCTCGAGACGCGTGCCCCGGGCTTCCCGGCGTGGCTCGACATTGCCTCGGGCAATTCCAAACAGCAGTACCCCCAGTCGGGCGTGCTCGGCCCCGTCGGCAGCGGCCCAGACGATGCCTTCTGGTACGCGAAGGCGCGGGCCTGCGGCGGCGACGTCCTCGTGACGAAGTACGCGGCCGGGAAGGCGCCCGTCGATTACAGCGTGACGACCGCCTGGCTCGCGGCCAACGCACGCAGCATCTGCGCCGACCCGTCGTTCGTGACCGCCGGCCCCGATGGCACGACCTGGATCGGACTCGCGAACACGGACGGCAACCCGTCGAGAACCCCGAGCGGTTTCCTGAGACTCGCCACCAATGGCCTGGCGATCGATTTCACGGCGACGCCCTCCGACCCACGTGCCGCCGCGCTCGGCGCGGACGGTAACCTCTATGCGCTCCTGACCTCCGGCAACGGCGTGTGCAGCCTGGCTCGCTTCGCGGTGGCCGCCAATTCGGGCGAGATCGTCCGAACGCCCATCGCCCTGGCCCTGCCGGTGTGGACGGTCGGGTGCTCGGGGATCACGGCTGGCGCCGATGGCCGAATCTGGGCACTGGGCTCGACGTTCGATGGCAGCGCCTTCATCCCGTCTTTGATCGCGCTCGACACGGCCAATGGAGTCGTCACCCCGTATCCGGTTCCGGCGCAGAACGTCGGATACCTGGCCGGCGGATCCGACGAAGGCATCTGGTTCAACGCACCGCCTGGGGCGGTCGGACGCTTCGATATCGGCGGCGGGCCAGCCCGCGGGTTCGTCACGCCGAGGCTCCTGGGCTTCCCCTCTTCGCCGGTGGGCGTCGCCTCGCCGGCGCGCGCCGTCTACATCCGCAGCACCGGCACGGCGCCGCTCGCCGTATCGAGCGTGACGCTGGCGGCGGCTGACGGCAGTAATTTCGTCATCGACGACCGGTGTTCGGGGACCACGCTGGCACCCGGAACGTCGTGCGTCGTGTGGGTCGTGTCGAGGCCAACGAGCGCCGGCAGCCATGCGGCCACGCTGGTCATCAACGACAACGACGCCTTCTCGCCGCAGGTCGTCCGGCTCGAGGAGTTCACGCCTCAGCCGGCGCCGGCGGTGGCACCCGCGTCGGCCGGATTCCCGAACACCACCGTCGGAACGTCCAGCCAGTCGACGAGGCTGACGCTCACCAATCCAGCCACCCGATCGGTTGCAGTCGTCTCGGTGGCGCTCGGCGGGATCAACGCCGCCGACTTTTCGATCGTGTCCGACCAGTGCTCGAATATGAGCGTGCCCAGCGGTGGCACGTGCGTCGTGACGGTCGCGTTCACGCCGGCGGCTGCGGGCCCGCGTACGGCCGTCCTCACATTCACCGACGCGGCGAATCCGTCGACCCAGATCGTCAACCTCACCGGAACCGCGCAGGTAAACGGCAACGGCGGAGGCGGTAGCGGCGGGACCGGCGCCTGCGGCTGCACGGCGACCGGCCTGTTCGTCGATCCGGTTGTCGTCCCGCCCGTGCAAACCGCGCCACCGGCATTCCCGTTCAGACTGGTCGTTGGTGGTCCCCTCAACGCGCCCACGAGCCTGACGATCAGGACCCCCGCCAACGCTGTGGTGATGACGTTTACGGCGCCGCCGGTGACAACCTGGCCCGACGACTGGTCGAACGCCTACGGCTTCAGCCCCGACGGCAAGCTGTTCGTCGTCCACTACCAGGCAGGTGGCGTCGATACGATCGAGCTGTACAACCTCGTGGGCGCGCACCCCGCAACGAAAGTCTGGTCGTCGCCCATTCCGATCCTCAGCGGCGGCTCGACCAATGGCTCGGTCGGGTTCAGCCCGCTTGGCACATACCTGCTCACCGCGCAGCTGCAGAGTACCCCGCCGCCGATCAGCGACACACTCATCCTCAATATCGCATCGGGTGCCGGGCCCGTCGTGAGTCACAACTGGCAGCCCATTCATGCTCCGGTGGCGAAGCCGTACAAAGGCGCATCTTCGCAATTCTGGGGATTCGCGCCCGACGACAGCAGCTTCACCTATGTCGCGCTGACGGCCACGAGCCCGATGCTGACGCTGGTCAGCCTGCCGTCGAACACCGACGTCCAGCAACTCCCCTTTACGTCGAGCCTCGCGACCTGGGTGCAGTTCTCGCCGTGTGGTGACGTTCTCGGACTGGTCGATCAGCACACCGACCCGACCGATCCGGCGCCGGCAAACCCCGTGACGATTACGCTCTACTCGACTCGGACGCCCGCTCCGGCGCTCAAGAGCGCAGGAGGCCTGCCGGCAACGGCCATCACCCTGTCGGCCGGCCCGGCCACGTTCACTGCGCAGGTTGCGGGCTGGCCGGCGGCGATCGACCTGGGCCCCAATGCGGCGGCGGCTGGCTGTCCCGCTGCGAGCACGAGCGGGAACGGCGGCGGCGCCACCGCGCCCGATCCCCCGAGCGCGCCGCTGCTCACGCTCGCCAGCCCGCCAACCGTCGCTTTCGAAGGTGTGCCGTACACCTACACGTTCGCCGCGTTGGGTTCGCCCGATCCCACCTTCTCTCTGAAGATGTTCGGGCCGTCCTGGCTCTCCATCGACGAGGATTCCGGCCACTTGACCGGAACACCACCTGTCGGCACGACGTCGTTCGATTACTCCGTAGTGGCGACGAATGCGGTCGGCTTCGACGACACGCAGCCATTCCATGTCACCGTGACACCACAGGTGGCACCTCTCGGCGACGACCCTGGGCCGGGCGGACCGCGGGTTGACGACGAGCCGACTCCAACCGCGGCAGATGCCGCAGCGGTGCCGACCGCATCGACGAACGGTTCCCCTTCCGAAGGGGCGGCGGCTCAAACGACCCTGCTGCTGCCGAATGGACGCGGGCAGATCAGCCTGCCGGCAGACGTGACACCAGCGATCTCGACATTCGCCTACACCGAGACCGATACACCGACGGGGCCGGTCGGAGCGCTCAGGTTCGCGGGACTCGACTTCACACTGACGGCGGTGGACGCCTTGTCGGGCGCGCCCGTGACGACGCTCGTAGACGCGCCGCTGGCGACTCTCGTGTTTCGCGACACCGATCTTCTTGCGGCGCGAATTCGCGACGCCTCGAGGCTCAGCCTGTACTGGTGGAGCGGCACGGCGTGGGTCGATCAGTCTCCGTGCACCGCCTGCGCGGTCGATCTCGTGTCGCACACCATCACGGTTCGGCTGACCAGACTTGGCGAATACATGCTGGCCGCGATCGTCCCGACGCCCGTCCTGACGGTGACCGCGCCAGCGATTCAGGCGACCGCCGGTTCGATGTTTGCCGGAACAGTGGCCACGTTCCCGCCGATCGGCGCGCAAGACACCTTGAATGAGTATTCGGCGACGGTCCACTGGGGAGACAACCAGGTGTCGGTCGGGGGGTTGCTTTCGAGCGGCGGCACGTTCGTCGTCACCGGCACACACACGTGGGCCGCGGGCGGGACCTATCCCGTCGCCATCACCGTATTCAGCGGTGGCTTCTCGCAGACGACGCAGTCCACGGCCGTCGTCACGGCAGCTCACTCGGCGCCGCAGTTCACCGCCGCCGCGCCACCGTTGACCGCAACCGCCGGTGCGGCGTACTCGTACACCTTCGCAGCCAGCGGTATCCCCGCTCCAGCGTTTGCTCTCTCCAACGCACCCGCGTGGCTGACTCTCGATGCCACGACGGGCGCCCTGACGGGAACGCCGCCGTCGGGCACGACGACGTTCAACTACAGTGTCGTCGCGTCGAACGGCGTCACTCCCGATGCCGTCGTGGGTCCTTTCGCGGTGACAGTGACCGCCGCGGCGAACAAGTCGGCCGATCTCTCGGTCACCCTGAGCGCTCCGGGCGCCACGACGAAAGGCTCGACGTTCGCCTATACCGTGATCGTCAAGAACAATGGGCCGGCCGGCGCATCGAACGCGCTGGTTGCCCTGCTCGCCGGCCCGGGTACGTCTCTCGTGTCCGCGACGCCGCAACCCGCGATCGGCACCAACGACGTCTGGGCGTGGTGCGTGCCGACGTTGGCCTCGGGCCAGTCGCTCACCTTCACGGTCAGGGTGAAAGTGTCAAGAGCAGGTCTGGTCGTCGCGGCCGCCGCCGTGGTCGCCGATACGCGCGATCCGAAGCCCCTGAACAACGCGGCGACCGTTGCGACGACGGTCAAATGACGCGCGGGCTTCGATCAGCGACCGATGGTGAGGATGGCGCCGACCGTCATGAGCGACACGCCGATCGTCACACGCCAGCCGATCTGTTCGCCGAGCAGCGCCGCCGCCAGGACAATCGTCAATGGAAGACTGAGCTTGTCGACCGGGCTCACCCGCGACGCCGGCGCGAGTTGCAGCGCCCGGAAGTAGGCGATCCAGGAAATGGCCGTCGCGACGCCCGACAGGCCGAGAAAGACGAGCGAACGGCGTGAGATCGTCATCGCGCCGCGGATTTCTCCCGTGGCGCCGACCAGCAGCCAGGCGCACACTGCGACCACGACCGTGCGGATCGCCGTCGCGAGATTCGAAGGCACACCCTCGACACCGACCTTGGCCAGAATGGCCGTGGCAGCCGCCGCGAGTGCGGAGATCAACGCAAACATCAGCCAGTTCATGGCGCTACTGTATACGCGCGGCGCTGAAGCAGGGCCGGCCGTCTGGCAGCAGGTAGACTCGACGGGCATGGCTTCACCACAACGTTCCTCGCCAATGAAAATCCGGCTCTCGGCCGAGCGTCGCACCGCGGTGCTCGCATCGATCACCGAATACCACGCGGCCGAGTTCGACGAAAGGCTCAGCGCGTTTCGCGCCGAGGCGCTGCTCGACTTCTTCGTGCGTCAGCTCGGTCCGCCGGTCTACAACCAGGGCGTGCGCGATGCCGCCGCGTTCGTGCAGGCCAAGCTCGGCGACATCGAAGGCGAGGTCTACGAACGCGACTGAGTGGGCAGCGTTCGGCAAGGTGTTCCGCCAGCGGCGGTGCCCCCCTGGGGCCGATTGGGCTATGCTGCTGCCGGACCAGCTCTTGCGCCTGGGTCCGGATGGAGGGTGATTGTGATTTACGCAATTCTGGTGGGCTTGATCGCGGGGTGGCTCGCAGGCCAAGTCATGAAGGGCGGCGGCTATGGCGTCCTCGTCGACATCCTTCTCGGTCTGGTCGGCGGCGTCATCGGCGGGTGGCTGTTCGGCGCTCTCGGCATCCTTCCTGGCAGCGGCGTGATCGGATCGATCATCGTCGCCTTCGTCGGCGCAGTGATCCTCGTCGCGCTGACGCGCGCCATCAAACGAGCGTGACCTGAAATCGGGCCGCCGGCGCGACCCTGCGGACGGGGTTGCGCTGGCGGGCCTGATGCTCTTTGTCGGGCTCCGTGAGACGCCGACGCCTGTCGGTCCGCCCACCCGCCGAGCGCGGCCGCATCACTTCAGGCCACTGATGACATACAACTCCGACAGGCGACGCGCGTAGGTATAGGCGTAGGACCGCTCGTCGGGCGTGATACGCGCGCCGAGGATGGCCACGACGCCGGCGCGGTCGGCCGGCATGAACGTCTTCCAGGCTGATTCTCTGCCGGTCGCCAGATCGAGCTTGCTGACGGTCATCGCGATGTCAGTGGTGTAGGTCAACAGCGAACGGCCGTCGGCCGCCCAGGCCATCGCCCGGCGCCCGTCGATCGCGGGAAAGGGCTTCGTCGCACCGCTCACCACGTCGATGAGATACCCCTTGCCATCGACGTTTGTCGCGATCTGCCGGGCATCTGGCGACAGGGCGAGCCCGGCCAGCAGCCCCTCGGGACCGACCGCCCGCGGAGCGCCGTCGATGGGCTGCACGATCAATCGTGGTCCGCGCTTCGCCTCGCTCGCATAGAAGATGACGCTGCGGCTGTCGGGTGTCCAGACCGCCTGCGCCCAGTAGTACGCGAGGTTGCCTTTCGCCAGCGTCCGTGCCGCGCCGGGCCCGGTCGGCAGGAGGGTCATCGACGATCCGGACACCGCCGACGCCAGGGCCCACTGGCCGTCGGGCGACAGCGCCAGACCGACGCCGTCGCCGAGGCGGACTGCGGGCGACCCGTCGGTGTTCCTGAGGTAGAGCGAGCCGGCGGCGCCGCCGGCATCGCCGACCTCAGAGAAGAGCAAGCGGCGGCCGTCGGCAGACAGGTCGCCGAGTGCCGAGCGATCGTGCCAGGACAGATCGCGCTCCTCGCCAGTGGCTCCCGCGAAGCGGATCCCCCTCTCTCGCGATTCGCGCGCGGCGAGGACGCGCCCGTCCTTGGCGATGTCGTGCAGGAGGAGTTGACCCGGCGAGCGCATCACCACACGGCCCTTCGCCGCCGGCGTCACCGCGAAGATGCCCCAGCCGCTCGCGTCGCGCGCCGAGAACCATATCTCGTCGCCCGCCGGCGTCCAGGCCAGCCCCTCGACGTCGAGCCAGCCGCCCGCCAGGATCGTCTTCTGCCTGGCGCGGTCGATGACCTCGACCGCCAGGCCGCCGTCGGCGGGCTCCCAGAACGCGACGCGGCCGCCGTCCGGCGACACGCGGATGTGATGGATCGCGTTGAGGCTCTCGTAGAGAACGGTCCCGATCGGGTACTCGAGGCGGTCGCCGACCCCGGTGTCGAGCGTCACCGCGATAGATCCGTCCGGCGCCCAGTCGGCGAACTCGACGTCGTCCCGTACTTCGCGAGGCGCGGCGCCGCCGAGGAGCGGCAGCCGTGCGAGCACGCCGGCGCGGGGCGGAAACGGGTCATGCGTCCGCAGCGACAACGCGAGTTCGCCGGTGGCTGAGATGGCGTAGAGATCTGTCTTCGGAAAGCCGAGTGAGCGCGATTCCGGATTGTCGGTCGTGGCGACGTAGGTCTCCGACGGATTGCCGTCCCACGCCGCGCCGTAGGCGATGGTCTTGCCGTCTGGCGCAAAGCGCGCGGTGAGCACCGGACCACGGCGGAAGGTCAGACGCTGGAAGACCGGGGTCGCCGCGGGGTGCCGTCCGAGGCCCGACCACACCCCGCCGGCGACACCCGCCGCCAGCAGCATGACGGCTGCGGCCGCGACGGCCAGCGGCGATCGCGGACGCGCGGCCGTGGCTCCCATCGTGGTGGCGTGCGCGCCGGAGGACGAGGCCACGGTCGTGTCTTCCAGCGCAAACGAGAGGTCGCGCGCCGACTGGAAACGCTCGTGCGGATTCTTCTCGAGACAGCGGCGAATGAGGCGATCGACGACCGGCGGCACGCCGCGATCGCCGGCGCTGACCTCGGGCGGATCGTCCTTGAGCACGGCGCTCATGGTGTCGGCGGCGGTGGCCTTGTGAAACGCGCGGCGGCCCGAGACCATCTCGTAGAGCATTGCGCCGAGCGAAAACAGATCCGACCGACCATCCACCGGCTGGCCGCGCACCTGCTCCGGCGACATGTAGCCGACGGTGCCGAGCACCACACCCTCGCCCGTTTGAATCGTGCGCGTCGAATCACCCGGCGCGTCGTCGTGACGCAGCTTGGCGACGCCGAAGTCGAGAATCTTGGCGCGGCCGTCCTCGGTCACGAAGACGTTGTCGGGCTTCAGGTCGCGATGGACGATCCCTTTGTCGTGCGCCGCCGCCAGGCCGCGCGCGATCTGGACGGCGTAGTCGATCGCCTTGCGGAGCGGCAGGGCGCCGTCCTGCAACCGCTCGCGTATCGTCGCGCCCTTGAGCAGCTCCGAGACGATGAACGGCGCGCCGTCGTGCTGACCGACGTAGTAGATCGCCAGGATGTTCGGGTGATCGAGCGCCGCGGCGGCCTGGGCTTCCTGGAGGAAGCGACGCAGCCGCTCCGCATCGGCCGAGAACGACGCCGGCAGGACCTTGATGGCGACCTCGCGACCGAGCGACGTGTCACGGGCGCGGTAGACTTCGCCCATGCCCCCCGCGCCGAGCATCCCCACGATCTGGTAGGACCCCAGCTGCGTACCGGAAGCGAGACTCATGTGTCGCGCAAAGTCTACGCGATCAGCGGACGCGGACGAGTGGCTGGCTCGAGTCGGCAGGAAGTCGCCGGCCTGGCGGCGAGCCAGGTCCGGCGACGTCGTGAGGCGATGCTACTTCGAGGGTTCGAGCACGACTTCCGACGATACGTGTCTCACGCCGCGGACCGCGTCCGCGATCTCGACCGATTCCACGTATGCGGCGTGCGACTTCGTGGTGCCCGAAAGCAGCACCACTCCGTCGTTCACCGACTGGACTTTGATGCCGCTGTCGTCCAGCGCCTTGTGGCTCTTCCACGCGCCATCAAGCTCCTTCTTGATCTCGTCGTCTGACCGCTTCACGGCTTTACGCTCGGCGCTCGGCACGACCTGGAGCAGGTTCTTCACTTCCTTCACCCCGTCGAGCTTGGTGACGACCTCTGCCGCCTTCGTCTTCTGATCAGCCGCCGGCACCTGTCCGTGGAGCGTCACCACGCCGTTGACCGTGTCGACATTCAGATGAGTCGTCCGGATGCCTTCGGTGGTCATCAGCGCGACTTTGGCCTTGGCGGTCAGCCACGCGTCTGGCGTATCGGCCGCCTTGGCCTGGACGACGGTAAATAGCAGAGCAATCATCATGTACGCACCGACTTGAACCGGAATGCGCATGCGCATCAGTAACCTCCTGCGCTGTGTACAGCAATTCGGGCGCCGACTCCCCTTTCGCGTGGAGTCTCGAGCGGATGAGCACGCTTCGGCACGGATGAGTTCATTCAGAAATCCGCGGACCAGCCGGTTGCCGAGTTAACATCATTCATGAATCCGTACTGCCCCACGAGAAACGAGGGACCGTCAACCGATGCATGATCCAGGCGTCCATCCTTCGACGCTTGGCGGCATCGAGCTCCTCGGTATCGAACCGCTCGAGGACCATGCGAGGCGACTGGCGGCTCTGCTCACGGTCTCCTTGCGACACCGCGGCAGCAGTCGCGCCCACTTGAAGCGGCTCCGCCAGCATTCGGACACGCTGCGGCGGGTGTACACCGCGCTTGCCGAGGACGCCAAACGCGGCGAGCCGTCGTCACCTGCAGCCGAGTGGTTGCTCGACAATTTCCATATCGTCGTCGCCGCACTCCGCGACATCCATCACGACCTGCCGCCTGGCTTCTTCCGGCGGCTCCCGCAGGTTCCCGCCGACGAGTTCGCCGGGACGCCCCGCGTCTACGCCATGGCGCTCGAGCTGATTCGCTGCAGCGCCGGGCGGCTCGACCCGCAACGTGTGCACCGATTCGTTACGGCTTTTCAGTCGGTTACGCCATTGACGATGGGGGAACTGTGGGCGTGGCCGTCGGCATTGAAGCTCGCGCTGATGGACCACCTCCGCACGAGAGCGGACGTGCTCGAGACGAGCCGGGCTCACCGCCTGGAAGCGGACCGACTGGTGGACGCGCTCGACACCCGGGCGCACGTCCGCGATCGCTGGCCGTCACAGGTACATCCGGCATTCGTCATTCGGCTGCTGCAGCGCTCGCGCGAGCGGGAAGCAGCCGCGTCGCTGCGGCGCGAACTCGACGCCGCATTGGCGGCGCGTGGCCAGACCGTCGAGGATGCCATCCGTTCCGAAGCGCGGCACCAGGCAGCCGAACAGACGTTCATGGCGAATCTGATTGGCAGCCTGCGGCTCGTCTCGACGTTCGACTGGAGTGAATTCTTCGAGAGCGTCAGTCTGGTCGAGCAGATTCTGCAGCGCGATCCGGTGGCCGTTTACGGACTGATGGATTTTGCCAGCCGCGACCGCTATCGGCATGCCGTCGAGGAACTCGCCGAGCCGACGGGCGACGGCCAGGTCAGCGTGGCGCTCAAGAGCATCGAGCGCGCCCGGCAAGTCGCCGAACGTACACCGGACGCCCGTCAAGCGCACGTCGGCTATTACCTGATCGGAGACGGCCGCCAGCAGTTCGAACGCGGTATCGGGTGGCGGCCTCGCATCGGGGCGCGTCTCCGTCGCGAATTCTTTCGGCTGGCGACCCCGGGATATCTCGGCACCATTGCGGCAGGCACGGCGGCGCTGGTCGCGCTCATGGTTGCCTACGCACACGCGCATGGGTGGCGGTGGCCATGGTTGCTGATCGTCGTCCTGCTCTCCATCGTGCCGACGAGCGAGCTGACCATCCAGATTCTTCAGCGGCTGCTCGGCCGCTTCATCCCGCCGCGACGCCTGCCGCGACTCGATCTGGCGCGGATTCCCGCGTCGGCGCGCACGATGGTGATCGTGCCGACGATTCTCGACAGCGTCGCGCGCGCCGAGGACCTCGCCGCCCACCTCGAGGTGCAGGCGCTCGGCAATCTCGATCCGAATATTCATTTCGCCCTGCTGAGCGACTTCAAGGATGCCAGCGCCGAGACGCTGCCGCTCGACGCTGAGATTCTCGCGGCGGCGGCCGACGCCATCAAGGAGCTCAACCAGAAGCACCGCGACGCTGGCGGGGCCGACCGCTTCTTTCTGTTCCACCGCACCCGCCAGTGGAACCAGCAGGAAGGGCTGTGGATGGGATGGGAGCGTAAGCGGGGAAAAATCGAGGAATTCAACCGACTGCTGCGCGGCGCCACCGACACCAGCTTCGTGATTGCGGTCGGCGACGCCGCGATCCTGCCGCAGGTTCGCTACTGCCTCACGCTCGACAGCGACACCCGGCTGCCGCGGGACGCCGCCCGCCAGTTGATCGGCGTCATTACCCATCCACTCAACCGACCCGCATTCGACCCGGCCGTCGGCCGCGTGACGGATGGCTACGGCATTCTCCAGCCGCGCGTGAGCGTCACGTTCACGAGCGCCGCCGGATCGCTGTTCGCCCGGCTCTACGCAGGTCACACCGGCGTCGATCCGTACACGACGGCGGTCTCCGACACCTACCAGGACGTCTTCCGCGAAGGCATCTTCACCGGAAAGGGTCTTTATGACGTGGACGCGTTCACCGCCGCGCTGGAAGACTCGGTGCCGGAAAACGCGCTGCTCTCACACGACCTGTTCGAAGGGCTGCACGTGCGTGTCGCGCTGGTGTCCGACGTCGAGCTGGTCGACGAGTATCCATCGAGCGTGCTTGCGCATGCGCGGCGGCAGCACCGGTGGATCCGCGGCGACTGGCAGATCCTCCTGTGGCTGTTCCCGTTCGTCCCGACGCGCCACGGATTCAAGCGCAATTCGTTCCCGCTGATTTCGCGCTGGAAGATCCTCGACAACCTGCGCCGCAGTCTCGTCTCGCCGACGCTGCTGGCGCTGCTGGTCGGCGGCTGGGTGCTGCTGCCGGGCGCCCACTGGTTCTGGACCGCGACCGTGCTGGCGGTCATGGCGGCGCAGTTGCTGCCGCTGGTGGCGCAGATGGTGATCGGACCGCGCAAGGCGCAGTCCTTCCCGGTCTACTGGCGAAACCTCCGCGCTGACTCGGCGATTGCGCTCGCCCAGGTCGCGCTCAGCGTGACGTTCCTCGCCTACCACGCGTGGGACACGATGCACGCGATCGTCTTGACGCTGGTGCGGCTGACGATCACCAAACGCCGTCTGCTCGAATGGGAAACCGCCGCCGCGACGGCGGCGCGTGCCGCCGGCATCGCCGGCGGACGGGCCGTGCTGCGATTTGCCGCCGACATGATGGCCAGCCCGATCATCGCGGCGGTCGTCGCGCTGCTGGTTTCGATCGTCCGCCCAGCGGCGCTGTCCTCGGCACTCCCCTTCCTGACGCTGTGGGTCATCGCGCCCGCCGTCGCTTACTGGCTGAGCAAGCCGGTCGGACCGCGCGAGCGCACGCTCAGCGATCGCAACCGGCGCCTGCTGCGCCACATCGCGCGAAAGACGTGGCGCTACTACGAAACCTTCGTGACGGCCGCCGATTCGTGGCTGCCGCCCGACAATTACCAGGAAGGCGATGAGCCGCGCCTGGCCAGGCGTACCTCGCCCACCAACATCGGGATGACGCTGTTGTCGACGCTGGCTGCGCACGATCTCGGCTATCTCACCACCGACACCCTGATCACCCGTCTCGACAGAACCCTGACGACGCTCGAAGGACTCGAGAAGCACGAGGGGCACTTCCTCAACTGGTACGACACGGCGACGCTGGCGCCGCTCCACCCTCGCTACGTCTCGACGGTGGATAGCGGCAATCTCGCGGCGGCCCTGATCGCCCTGGCGCAAGGCCTGCTGGCGCTCACCGCCGAGCCGCAGAGCCCGACGCAGCGGTTCGAGGGGATCGTCGACGCCGCCGAATTGCTCTCGGAGGCAACCTCCTCGGTCCCGCCGCAGGAGTCGCCGCGTCGCGACGCCATCGCACACCTCAATCGGCTCGCACGCGAGCTCGCGTCGCAGGCTCGCAAAGCGGCCGGCGGCGATACCATCCCGCTTACGGCCATCGCCCAGGAACTCGCGGAGGTCGCGGGGTCGGTCTCCGATCGCGAGGTGTCATCCGGCATATCGAGCGACATCGCCTTCTGGACGACGGCGGCGCGAGACTGCGTCGCCGCGTTGGGCGCTCCGGCCGCGGCACCCCCGGCCGACCTTCTCGTCCGGCTCGCTGAACGCGCGTCAGCGCTCGCACTCGCGATGCGGTTCGATTTTCTCTACGATCGCCGCCGCCGAATCTTCTCGATCGGCTTTCGCCTCGCCGATGCCGAAGGGCCCGGCCGTCGCGACACCTCGTTCTACGATCTGCTGGCGTCGGAAGCGCGGCTGGCCAGCTTCGTCGCGATCGCCAAGGGCGACGTCCCGCAGCAGCACTGGTTTCATCTCGGCCGCCTCGTCACCAACATCGACGGCCGCGCCACCCTCATGTCCTGGGGCGGGACGATGTTCGAATACCTGATGCCGCAACTGCTGCTGCGGAGCTATCCTGGCACGCTGCTCGATCAGAGTTGCCGCGCCAGTCTTCGCCGGCAGATCGAGTACGGCAACGAACGCGGCGTGCCGTGGGGTATTTCGGAATCGGCCTACGCGTTCACCGATCGCTTCGGCAACTACCAGTACAAGGCGTTTGGCGTGCCTGGTCTGGGATTCAAACGTGGCCTCGCCGACGACCTGGTCGTGGCGCCCTATGCGACCGCCCTTGGCAGCCTCATCGATCCGGCCGCGGCGGCGTCGAACTTCCGGCGGCTGACCCGCCAGGGCATCGACGGCCGCTTCGGCTTCTACGAAGCGATGGACAACCGTCCCCGGAAGCCGGCAGCCGACGACAACCCGGCCGCCGGCGACGGCCAGCCGGAGATCGTGCGCGCCTTCTTTGCCCACCATCAGGGCATGTCGCTGGTCGCGCTCGCCAACGTGCTTCTCGAGGACGTCTTCGTGACGCGCTTTCACGCCGACGCCCGCGTCAAGGCCACGGAGCTGCTGCTCCAGGAGCGAGTGCCGCGTGAAGCAATTCTGGCAGAGGCGCGGCCGGCGGAAGGGAGCCGGGCGCTGCCGTCGATTGGCGCGGCCGTGTCACGGCGATTCCAAACGCCGCATACCCGAAGTCCGCATACGCATTTCCTGTCGAACGGCCGCTACACGGTAGCGCTGACCCATGCCGGCGGCGGATCGAGTATGTGGAACGGTCTGTCGGTGACCCGCCGCCGCGACGACCGCACCTCTGACGCCGGCGCGCACTTCATCTACCTCAGAGATCCCTGGTCGGGCGGCGTCTGGTCGGCCACCTATCAACCGATCTGCCGCGAGCCGGATGAATTCGAGACGGTCTTCGAGCTCGAGAAGGTCACGCTCCGGCGCCGGGACGGCGACTTCGATACGCAGCTGCAGATCGTCGTGTCGCCTGAAGACGACGTCGAGGTGCGGCGATTGTCGATCACCAACCGGGGCAGCCGTCCGCGCGAGATCGAGGTCACCAGTTACGCTGAAATGGTCCTCGCCCGTCCAGAGGACGATCTCGCGCATCCGGCCTTCGGCAAGCTGTTCATCGAAACCGAATACGACGCGCAGAGTGCGGGCCTGCTGTTCAGCCGACGCCCGCGTTCGGCGGAAGAACCGCACGCCTGGGCCTTTCACGTGCTCGCCGTCGACGGCCGGCTCGGCGGCGCCGTCGAATGGGAGACCGACCGTGTACGCTTCCTCGGGCGTGGACGGTCACCGTCGAACCCGGCCGCCCTCGACGGCCGCGCGCTGTCGGGAACGACCGGCGCGGTGCTCGATCCGGTGGCGGCGCTTCGCGAACGGGTGCGGCTGGCGCCGGGCGCCTTCGTCCGCGTCACCTTCGCCACCGGCGTCGCGCACGATCGACCGACGGCGCTGGCGCTGATCCACAAGTACCGCGACGCAAGCGCGGCGGCGCGCGCCTTCTCGATGGCCTCGACGCACGTCCACATCACGCTTCAGCACCTTGGACTGACCGACGATCAGGCCATCCTGTTCGATCGACTGGCGTCGCGCGTGTTCGGATCGGATCCGTCGGGCATGAGCCCCGACGACATCGCCCGCAACATCTTCGGTCAGACCAATCTGTGGGGCCGCGGCATCTCCGGCGACCTGCCGATCCTCCTCGTCCACGTCGCCGACGTCAGCGAAATCGCCCTCGTCCGGCAGTTGCTGCACGCGCAGGAGTACTGGCGGACCAAGGATCTTCGCGCTGACGTGGTGATTGTCAACGATCACCCGGCCGACTATCTCGACGAAGTGCACGCGCACCTCACCAGCCTGATGCAGGAGCCGCGATGGGCGGGCTGGCTCGACAAGCCGGGCGGGATGTTCCTGGTCCGGTCGGACGGCGTGCCGGACGTCGATCGGCATCTGCTCTCGGCGGTTGCGCGGATCGTGCTGCGCGGCGACTTCGGCGGGCTCGCGCCGCAGCTCGATCGCAAGGCGCCGTGGTTGTCGCGCGGTGAGATCATTCCGCAATCGAGCGCCCTGCGCGCCCCAACGCCGGCGCCCGTTCACGCCTCGGTCGGTCCGCGCGTGATGGAGAATGGCGTCGGCGGCTTCACGCCGGACGGGCGTGAATACGTGATTGTGCTCGACGGCGATCGCGAGACCCCGCTTCCCTGGTCGAACATCCTGGCGAACGCCGAGTTCGGGACTGCGCTCAGCGCGTCGGGCGCGGCGTATACCTGGGCCGGCAATAGTCGCGAGAACCGCCTCACCCCGTTCGCCAACGATCCGATCAGTGACCCGACGGGAGAAGCGATCTTCCTCCGCGACGAAGAGGCGGGCACGGTCTGGGGGGCGACGCCCGGCCCGCTCTCCCGTTCAGCACAGTCGGGGTCGTGGGTGATCCGTCACTCGCCTGGAATGTCGTATTTTCACTACGCGATCGACGGACTCGAGCAGGAGCTCGCGGTCGCCGTCGCGCCGGATGATCCAGTCAAGGTGTCACGGCTGACGCTGACCAATACGTCGAACACGACGCGACGCGTCTCGGCGTTCGTCTACGTCGAATGGGTGCTCGGTCCGCCGCGTTTCGGCGAGCGCCGCTTCGTGGTGTGCGAGCGGGACGATTCGACGGGGGCCATTCTCGCGAGAAACGCCTACAACACCGACTTCAAGGACCGCATCGCGTTTCTGCACGCCACCGAGCAGCCGCGCTCGATCACGTGCGATCGCGGGGACTTTATCGGCCGGAACCGCACGCTCAATGCGCCGGCCGCGTTGTTTCGCGATAGCCTGGGCGGACAGCTGGGCGCCGGCCTCGACTCCTGCGGCGCGCTGCAGATCGCCATCGAGATCCCTCCCGGCGAGACGCGGCGCGTGGCGTTCGTGCTCGGCCAGGGGCGTGACCGGGCGCAGGCCATCGCGCTCGCCGCCACCTACTCCCGCCTGGATGCCGTCGAAAACGCGATCGGCCGCTCGGCCCGATTCTGGGACGACACTCTCGGCGCCATACAGGTCCATACCCCCGATGACTCGTTCGATCTGCTGGTGAACCGGTGGCTGCTGTATCAGACGCTGAGTTGCCGCATCTGGGCGCGAAGCGGACCGTACCAGCCCGGAGGCGCGTTCGGGTTTCGCGATCAGATTCAGGACGTCCTGTCGCTGCTGTACTCGAGACCGGAACTCTGCCGTGCGCACCTGGTACTCGCCGCGTCGCGCCAGTTCGTCGAAGGCGACGTCCAGCACTGGTGGCATCCGCCGGCCGGGCGCGGCACGCGCACGCGCTGCTCCGACGACATGCTGTGGCTGCCGTATGCGGCCGCGATCTACGTAGACCGAACCGGCGATCAGTCGCTGTTCGACGAGGTGGTGCCATTTCTCGAGGCGCCGCCGCTCGCGCCGGACGAGAGCGAAACCTACAGCCTGCCCTCGGTGTCGAACACCACAGCCACGATTCTCGATCACGCGATTCGCGCCATCGAGCGGGCGCTGAAATACGGCGCGCATGGCCTGCCGCTCATCGGCTCGGGCGACTGGAACGACGGCATGAACCGGATCGGACAACTCGGCCGCGGCGAGAGCGTCTGGCTTGGTTGGTTTCTCGTCGTCATTCTCAAGCAATACGTCGCGATCTGCGACGAACGCGGTGACAGCGACCGGGCCCAGCGCTACCGGAGCGAGGTCAGGTGGCTGACCGGCATGCTGGAACTCGCGTGGGATGGCAACTGGTATCGTCGGGCGTATTTCGACGACGGCACGCCATTGGGATCTGCGCAGAACGACGAGTGCCGGATCGATTCGCTGACCCAGTCATGGGCGGTCTTCTCGCAGGAAGCCGACCCCCGCCGCGCCGCGCGCGCGATGGAAGCCGTTCGCGCCAATCTGGTGCGGCGTGACGCACAAATCGTCCTGCTGCTCACGCCTCCGTTCGATCGCACGCCTCACGATCCCGGGTACATCAAGGGATACCTGCCCGGCGTGCGCGAGAACGGCGGACAGTACACGCATGCGGCGCTGTGGGCGATCATCGCGCTGGCGCGCCTCGGTCTCGGGGACGAAGCGATGGAACTCTTCCACATGGTCAATCCGATCAACCACACCCGCACCCCGGACGGCATCGAGCAATATCGGGTGGAACCGTATGCGATGGCGGCGGACGTCTACGCGCATCCCATGCATCTCGGCCGCGGGGGTTGGACGTGGTACACCGGGTCTGCGGGGTGGATGTACCAGGCGGCCATCGAAGGACTCGTCGGTCTACGCCGCGCCGGTTCCACGTTCAGCGTTGCGCCGTGCGTGCCGCTGATATGGCCCGAGTTCTCGATCGAGTGGCGGGTCGGTCGCACGATGTATCACATTTCGGTGAGTAACCCGGATCATCGGGCGTGCGGACCGCGATCCGCCGAACTCGATGGATCGCCGGTTGATCCCGATCACATCCCGCTCCTCGACGACGGCCAGACCCACCGCGTGATTGTCGTGCTCGGAGAGGCGACCGGTCGCATCGGTCCCTCGCTGGGTCAGGCGACAACCGGATCGTCCACGCGGTAAGAGGTCAATCCCGTCGGCCCCGGTCTGGCCTGTCACACAGTTCTGACACAATTCTGACGTGCCTTTCCGGAGCGCCGCCACCACACGTGTGCTTCGGGTACTGCGGCGGGAAGCGGTTGTCGCAGGCAATCGTCTCTGGCGCAGGTCGTGCACGCCCCGACGTGCGCCAGCGCGCCAGATCGTGTTCTTCCTCAGTCTTCCAGGGAACTCGATACCGGCCTCTTCGAGAAGCGCACGGTATTCCGTTGCGAGCCACGGCATTTGGGAGGGAGTGCCGTGCAAACCGACGGTGCAGGACGTGGATCATGCCGAATAGACCAACGGGATCAGCACAGGCGGCCGTGCCCAAGAGCGCGCAGGGGCCGGACCGGTCGTCGCCAACCGTCGACGTCTCGGAGCAGCGTCGTCTCAACGACGCCAGGGAAGCGGGGATTCCCTGGAAGAAGTGGGGGCCGTACCTGAGCGAGCGGCAGTGGGGGACCGTGCGCGAGGACTACAGCGAGTCGGGCGACGCGTGGAACTACTTTACGCACGAGCAGTCCCGCTCGCGCGCCTATCGCTGGGGTGAGGACGGCCTCGGCGGCCTCTCCGACGATGGCCAGCGGCTCTGCTTCGCGCTCGCGCTCTGGAACGAGCGCGATCCGATCCTCAAAGAGCGCCTGTTCGGGCTCACGAACGGCGAGTCGAATCATGGCGAGGACGTCAAGGAGTACTACTTCTACCTCGATTCGACCCCCACCCATTCGTACATGAAGTACCTCTACAAGTATCCCCAGCGGGAGTTCCCCTACCGGGATCTTGTCGAGACAAGCCGGCAGCGGTCGAGGGAAGAATTCGAGTACGAATTGCTCGACACCGGCGCCTTCCACGACGATCGCTACTTCGACGTGTTCCTCGAGTATGCGAAGGAAGGGCCCGAGGACATCCTGATCCAGGTGACGGTGCACAACCGCGGGCCCGAGGCCGCGCGCCTCCACGTCCTCCCGACGCTGTGGTTCCGTAACACCTGGTCGTGGGGCAAGGAAGGCGCCAGGCCGCTCCTGAGGGAACGCGACGGAGCGATCCACGCCACCCACCCCGAGCTCGGCGACTATACGCTCGCCTGCGACGGCGGTCCGGAGCTGCTCTTCACGGAGAACGAGAGCAACGCCTCCCGCCTGTGGGGACAGCCGAACCCGACGTCCTTCGTCAAGGACGCCTTCCACCACTACGTCGTCTCTGGAGACGCTGCGGCGGTCAACCCGCAGAAGACCGGGACGAAGGCTGCCGCGCGTTACATCCTCGACGTGCCGGCGGGCGGCGCCTCGGTCGTCCGGTTGCGATTGTCAGCGACGCAGCCAGCGAAGCCGTTTGGGGTGAGCTTCGACGCAGCGCTCGCCGCCCGGGGCAAGGATGCCGACGAATTCTACGATCGGATCGCTCCCGGCTCGCTGAACGAGGACGAGCGGCGGGTCCACCGCCAGGCGCTCGCGGGGATGCTCTGGTCGAAGCAGTACTACCTCTTCGATGTAGATACCTGGCTGAAAGAGCACGACGCGCATCCGCTCCTCGGGGGCTCGGAGCGGCGGATCCGCAACGCCGACTGGTTCCACATGTTCAACGGCGACATCATCTCGATGCCCGACAAGTGGGAGTACCCGTGGTACGCGGCCTGGGATCTCGCGTTCCACACGCTGGCGCTGTCGATCGTCGACTTCGACTTCGCGAAGGAGCAACTGCTCCTCATGCTGCGAAGCATGTACAGCCATCCGAATGGGCAGATCCCCGCCTACGAGTGGAACTTCAGCGACGTCAATCCGCCGGTCCATGCGTGGGCGACGCTCTTTCTCTACAAGATGGAGAGCGGCCTCGGACGGGCGGACGTCACTTTCCTCGAGCGCTCGTTCCAGGGCCTCATGCTCAATTTCAACTGGTGGGTGAACCGCAAGGACCCCGAGGGGCGGAACGTCTTCGCGGGCGGGTTCCTGGGCCTCGACAACATCGGCGTCTTCGACCGCAGCGCGCCGCTCCCGACCGGCGGGTCGCTCGAACAGGCCGACGGCACCGCGTGGATGGCGTTCTACTGCCAGAACATGATCGAGATCGCGCTCATCCTCGCCGACCACGATCCCATCTACGAAGAGGCCGCCTTCACGTTCCTCCGGCACTTCATGTGGATCGCCTACGCGATGGACCGCATCGGCGAGAACCATGACGAGATGTGGGACGAGACGGATGGGTTCTTCTACGATGTCCTGCGGCTGCCGGACGGATCGGCGACCCGGCTCAAGGTTCGATCGATGGTGGGGCTGCTCCCCCTCTGTGCCTCCACGATTTTCGGCCAGGACGACATCGCCAGACACCCTCGGCTCCTGGAGCTCGTCAAGCTGTACAAAGAGCGTTATCCCGAGGTCGTGGCGCAGGTCGCTCCGACCGCTGAGGGATTCATCGGCTACGCCGGGCGCCGCCTGCTCTCACCGCTCTCGAAGAAGCAGCTCGAACGGGTGCTCGGCTATCTGCTCGATGAGAACGAGTTCCTGAGCCCCTACGGCATCCGCTCACTCTCGCGCCACCACCAGGATCATCCGTTTGTCTTTCATGTCGGCCCTGACGCCCATCGCGTCTCCTACCTCCCGGGTGAATCGGACACGGGAATGTTCGGTGGCAACTCGAACTGGCGGGGTCCCATCTGGATACCGGTGAATACGCTCATCGTTCGCGGGCTGCTCAACCTCTACGCCTTCTACGGCGACGACTTCACGGTCGAGTGCCCGACCGGATCCGGCCACCGGATGACGCTCTTCGAGGTCGCCCACGAGATCTCCCGACGCCTCGCGGGGATTTTCTTGAGGGACGCGGACGGTCGCCGTCCGGTCTACGGCGGGACGGCCAAGTTCCAGGAGGATCCACACTGGCGCGATCTCATTCTCTTCTATGAGTATTTCCACGGAGACAACGGCGCGGGTCTCGGCGCGAGTCACCAGACCGGTTGGACCGGCGTGATCGCGCGCCTGCTCGACCTCTTCGGCCGGCTCACCGCCGCCGACGTGCTGGCGTCGGAGAAAGGACGACTCTCGGAGCGCCTCACCCAGGAACAAGCGTTCGGGACGACAGATACGGCCGTGCATCGTAAGCCCGCGTAAGACACGAGGAGCAGGCACCCATGACGACCTTGACGACTCGACGCGTGACCCTCATATGCGGAGTGTTCGCAACCGTTGCGCTCGTCGTTGGCGCTGCGTTCGCTCAGGAGCATACGGGACCGCATTGGACCTACGGTGGAAGCACCGGACCCGATCACTGGGGCGATCTCGACAAGGCCTTCGGGGCCTGCCGGGTGGGCCATCAGCAGGCCCCGATCGACATCCGATCTCCCAAGCCGGCCGACTTGCCGCCGATCCAGTTCGCCTATCAAAGCACGCCGCTGCACATCGTCAACAACGGTCACGCGATTCAGGTCAACTACGCGCCGGGCAGCTTCATCACCATCGGCGACACGCGATACCAGCTGACGCAGTTTCATTTCCATCATCCCAGCGAAGAGCGAATCAACGGCAAGAGCTTTGATATGGTCGCGCACCTCGTGCACACGGCCCCCGATGGCAGGATCGCCGTCGTCGCCGTCCTGCTTGACGCGGGAGCTGCGAACCCGACCGTCGCAGGTCTCTGGCAGCACCTGCCTACGCAAGAGGGACCGGAACAGAAGCTGGACGATGTGCAGGTCGACGCGACGGGCCTGCTGCCGCGGGATCACGGGTATTACACGTTTGCGGGATCGCTCACGACTCCGCCCTGCAGCGAGAACGTCACGTGGTTCGTGCTGAAAACGCCCGAGCAGATTTCACAGGGTCAGGCCGACGCCTTTGGCAAGGTCTATCCGCATGACGCGCGCCCGATCCAACCGCTCTACGGACGCCAGGTGCTGGCGTCCAAGTAAGCCTGAGACGCCGCTCGGGCGCGGGTGAACCTGCGTGTCCCGGTCACGCGGGATGGGATTTCGGGATTTGAGGCCCTGAGTGCGTCGATGACAGCGGATCTTGGATCTCACGCGGTCACCATCGGAGCCTCAGGCTCCTCGAAGGGCGTGCTGCGCCTGGACATCCTTGCCGGCCTGACGACCGCGGCCGTCGTCGTGCCCAAGGCGCTCGCCTACGCGACCATCGCCGGCCTGCCAGTGCAGGTCGGGCTCTACACCGCCAGCGTGCCGATGGTGATCTATGCCCTGCTCGGGACGTCGCGGCCGCTCAGCGTCAGCACGACGACGACCCTGGCCATCCTGACGGCGGCGGAGCTGGGGCGCGTCGCCCCTGGCGGCGGTGCGGAACTGATCACGGCCTCGGCAACGCTGACCGTGCTGGTTGGCCTGTTGCTGTTGCTGGCATCGGCGATCCGGCTTGGCTTCGTGGCCAACTTCATTTCCGAACCAGTCCTGACCGGATTCAAGTCTGGCATCGGCCTGGTGATCGTCGTCGATCAGATTCCGAAGCTGCTCGGCATCCACATCGACAAGGCTGGCTTCTTCAGGGATCTGCTTTCGATCATCCGGCATGTACCGCAGACTTCGATGACGACGCTGGTCCTCGCCGTGTCGTTACTGGCGGTGATCTTCCTCGTCGAGAAATTCCTTCCGCACGCGCCCGCCCCACTCATCGCGATCGGTCTCGCGATTGGCGCATCCGCGCTGCTCGGACTCGATCACGCGGGTGTCGCCGTGATCGGCGCGATACCTGGCGGCCTCCCCAGACTGGTCCCCCCACGCCTCGACGTCATGTGGGGGATGGGGCCGGCGGCGATTGGCATCGCTTTGATGAGCTTCACCGAAGGCATCGCTGCCGCGCGCGCCTTCGCCGCGCCTGGTGAACCGCGTCTCCAGCCGAATCGGGAACTGCTGGCGGTTGGGGCGGCGAATGTCGCGGGAGGGCTCTTCGGCGCGATGCCGGCAGGGGGAGGTACGACCCAGACCGCGGTCAACCGGAAGGCCGGTGCACGCACCCAGGCCGCCGGCCTGGTGACAGCCGGAATCGCGATCGCGTCGCTCCTGGTACTCGGTCCCCTAATCGGCCTGATGCCGCAGGCGGCGCTGGCGGCGGTCGTCGTCGCTTATTCGGTGGGCCTGATCCAGCCGATCGAATTCCTCGACATTCGGGCCGTCCGCCGCATCGAATTCCGGTGGGCGGTGATCGCGTTCGTCGGGGTGCTGCTGCTGGGAACGCTCCAGGGCATCGTGGTGGCGGTGATTGTCTCGCTGTTGGCGCTCGCACAGCAGGCCTTTCATCCGACGGTGCACGTCCTCGGCCGCAAGCGCGGCACCGACGTGTTCCGGCCGCGTTCCAGGGAGCATGCGGATGACGAGTCGTGGCCGGGATTGCTCATCGCGCGGATCGAGGGGCGAGCCTTCTTCCTCAATGCCCAGGGCATCGGCGACCGGCTCCTGTCGCTGATCGACGAGTCGAAGCCGACCACGGTGCTGCTCGACTGCGGCGGGCTCATCGACATCGAGTACACGGCCCTCAAGCTGTTGATCGCAGCCGAACAGCGGCTGCGCCAGCAGGGGGTGACGGTGTGGATGGCGGCGCTCAACCCCGAAGTGCTCACGGTAGTTCAGCAGTCCGCGCTTGGCCGGACCCTCGGTCTGGAGCGTCTGTTCTTCAACGTGCAGAGCGCCGTTCAGCGTTACGAGCGAACCGCCGCCAGCGAGCCGACTACTTCGCGGCCACATCCATCAGATGCAGCCGGAGCTTGTTGAGCTCCGTCGTCGAGTAGAACCGCCCATCAGCGACGACGGCCACGACAGATCGCGTATTGCCAATGCTCGCCAACGGATTCCTCGCCAGCACGACGATGTCCGCGATCTTCCCCGCCTCCACCGTCCCTAGATCCTTCGTCCTACCGAGGTAGGTGGCGGGGTTGATGGTGGCGGTCTGCAGCGCTTCGAGCGGCGTGAACCCGGCTCGCACCAGCCAGTCGAGCTCGCTGTGTAGCGACGCGCCGGGGACGAGGTCGAACCCTTGAGGCGCATCGGTGCCTGCCAGAAACGGCACCCCCGCAGCGTGCAGCTTCATCGTCAGCGACAGCTCCCACAGGCCGAACCGCTGCTTGACCTCTGCCGCCGCGGTGTCGGTGGAGTCGAGCGCGCGCAGCGAACGCTGCTTCCACTCGTCCACCGTGTTCCTGAGCCAGTAAGGCAGTCCAGGATCGGAGACGACATCGGCGGCCGTCCCCAGGTCGGAGAGGATCGTCGGGCACTGCCACACCTGATTCTTCGCGAGCAGCGCGATGATCGCCTTCTCGTTCGCCTCGGACCGCGCCGCGAGGACTTCGGCGTTCGACAGTTTCTTCCCGGCGATGAACTCGTCCTCGATGGTCGTGCTCGCGCCGAACACGCCGAGGAGGTGCTCGAAGGAGTGCTGGTGCGCGGCGACTGCCTCCTGCGCGCGGATCGCGTCGGGGACGTGCCCCTCGAAGCGCATCCCGAGCTTCGCCGCTTCATCGGCGAGCCCGAAGTAGGCGTCGCGCGGGATGAGCGACTGCGTCTTGATGAAGTCCACCCCTCGGTCGTGCAGCTCCCGCACCGCCGCGCGCCCGTCTTCCGCCGTGGTCACCTTGATGATCACCTTGTAGCGCGAGGTGGGCCCGTCGAGCATCGGTCCGGAGGCGACAATCCTGGGCCCAATCAGCTGGTGCGCCGCCACAGCGTCGCGCGCGGCGAGGATCCCGTCGAGATTGCTCCCCATGTCGCGCACGCCGGTGACCCCGTTGGCGATGAAGAGCGGGAGCATCAGCTCGCTGGCCGTGTGGAAGCGCGACGTGTCGTTGTTGAAAAAGGCGTGGACGTGCATGTCCCAGAGGCCCGGGATGACATACATGCCGGTGCCGTCCATCACCGTCCCCGAATGCGCCGCGCCGGGGCGTGTCTTCGCCACGCTCGCGATCCGGTTCCCGTCGACCACCACGGTCATGTGGGGGGACAGCTTCCCCGTCACAACATTGATGATGGTGACGTCGTCAATGGTGACCGTCGGCGCGACGAGCGGCGTCGCGTAGACGACGGCTCCGAGCGCGACCATCAGAGCGCGAAATGTCGCCAGCATCACTCCCTCTTGCCCATGTTCTTCGTCATAGTGCCCCGAGAACTGTCATCCGCGCACGCGCCTCGTCGTGCTGTCATTCACGGCGCAAGTTGGCTATCATCTCCGACACCGTGCCGCGGAGGACTCAACGCTGCTGAAACCGGGAGCCCGCCTCGGTTCCTACGAGATCGACTCGCCGATCGGCGCCGGCGGCATGGGCGAAGTCTACAAGGCCACCGACACGAACCTGAAACGGTCCGTCGCAATCAAGGTACTGCCGGCGGCGGTTGCCGATGACATCGAGCGCCTGGCCCGCTTTCAGCGCGAAGCGGAAGTGCTCGCAGCCCTCAACCATCCGAACATCGCCGCGATCTACAGACTGGAGCGATCCGAAGGGACGACGGCGCTGGTCATGGAACTCGTCGAAGGCGAGGACCTCTCGGCCGTGATCGCGCGCGGCCCTGTGCCTCTCGTCGACGCGCTGCCGATGGCGAGACAGATCGCCGACGCGCTCGACTCCGCCCACGAGCAGGCCATCGTCCATCGCGACCTCAAGCCAGCGAACATCAAGGTGCGTCCCGACGGCGCGGTGAAAGTGCTCGACTTCGGCCTCGCCAAAGCGATTGATCCTGCCGGCGGGTCGAGCGTCGACGCGATGAAATCGCCGACAGTCACGGCGCGGGCGACCGAGATGGGGATCATCGTCGGCACCGCGGCCTACATGTCGCCAGAGCAGGCGCGGGGCAAGGCCGTCGACAAGCGAGCCGACATCTGGGCATTCGGATGCGTGCTCTACGAAATGCTCTCGGGCCGTCGAGCGTTCGGGGGAGAGAGTGTGAGCGACACGCTATCGGCGGTGCTCCGCGATCCCCCGGACTGGGGAGCGCTCCCGCCGTCGACACCGATGGGCATCCGGCACCTGATCGAGCGTTGCCTGGAGCGCGATCCGAAACTGCGCCTTCGCGATATCGGCGACGCTCGACTCGAGCTCGCTGTGCCATCAGCCGGGCCGGACGACCCGTCGCACCCGCGGACGCCACAGCGCGGCCGGCGGATCGGCCGGGCCGGCTGGATCGCGCTCGCCGCACTCGCCGGCGCGATTGCCGTCGCAGCTTGGCCTCGCAGCGTTCAACCTGCGGCCGATGTCGCACGTCTCACCCTCGCGCAGACCTCAGGCGCGTCGTTGGTCATCGGGGACGCGACTCCCGATCTGTCGATTTCGCGCGACGGGCGCCGCATCATCTACGCCAGCCGCCGGTTGGATCCCGAAGGGGCGCGCGTGAGCGCCACACAGCTGCTCTCACGACGTGTGGACGCCTTCGAGCCTGTGGCGCTGCCCAACCTCGGACAGAATCCTCACGCGCCTTTCTTCTCTCACGACGGTGCCTGGGTGGTGTTTCAGACGAGTGTTGGCGATCAACTCGCGCCGGTGCTGGCAAAGGCACCTATCGCCGGCGGCTCGCTGACCGCCCTCTGCCCTCTCGCCAGGCTCGACGATCTGCGCGGCGCCAGCTGGGACGACGAGGGGCACATCGTGTTTGCGACCGCGAGGCGGTGGGCCGGACTCTTCCAGGTGTCGGCGAACGGCGGCACGCCGGTCGTCTTGACGACACCTGATCGCTCGCGGGGCGAGCTCCTTCATGTCTGGCCCGACGTGCTGCCTGGAGGCGCCGGCACGCTCTTCACGATCATGCGCGAGGACGGGAATCTGGCCATCGCCGTGCTGCCGCGCGGCGCGACGACGTGGCGCGTTCTCGTGCCGGACGGTTCGATGCCGCGCTATCTGGCCGACGGCCACCTCGTCTACATCGTCCGCGGCGTCCTCTACGGCACGGGCTTCGATCTGCGGACCCTGACGGTCACCACACCGCCCGTCGCGCTGGTCGACGGCATCCTCACGAAAGACACCGGCGCCGCCGACTACTCTGTCGCGGCCAACGGCACTCTCGCGTACGTCGCCGCGGAGCATCGCGATGCGTTGTCCCGCGTCGTCTGGCTGCACCGCGACGGCACGACCGACGCCCTGCCGCTCGAGCCGAAGCCCTATCGCGCCGCGCACGTCTCGCCGGATGGCCACCGGATCGCGCTCTCCATACTCGATCACGGCGTATCCGGCCTCTGGGTGTTCGACACAACGAACGACGGTTTCACACGCGTGACGCCGCGGGAAGAGTCCGTCGACGATTTCGCCTGGAGCCCTGACGGCCGCCGTCTGGTGTTCTGGTCGAACGCACAGAAGGGGCTCTTTACGATTGCCGCCGACGGCGGCGATCGATCGGAGAAGCTTGCCGGTACCGACAGCGGCCGGTTCTATCCGACGGCGTGGTCGCCCGACGGCCGGACCATCGCGTACATCCAGGAGTATCCCACGCTCAGTTTGTTCGGCGTCTCGACGGCGCCGCCACATGCCGTGCGCCCGCTCGCGTCCGGCGTCGGCGCACAAGTCGAAGCCACCTTCTCGCCCAACGGCAAATGGATCACGCACATCGACTTCGAGGGCGGCACTCCGGAAATCGTGGTCGGTCCGGCCGGCGACGCCACACGCAGCTGGCCGATCGCGCCCAGCGGTCGGCACCCGACGTGGACCGCCGATGGCCGCGGCGTGCAGTACCTCGACGGTCCGAGCATCAGCCGCATCGCGATCAATCCCGACAGCGGCATGCCGGTGGGAAGACCGGTCAAAGTCGTCGATCTTCCTCGCACGAGCCGGAACCGATCGATCGAGATGTCGACCGACGGGCGGTTTCTGATCCTTGAGCGCGTCGACGAGGCCGCCGGCCCATCGGAAATCCGGGTCGTGTTGAACTGGATCCAGACCGTGCGGACGAAACTGGCCGGCGAGGCCGAGAAGTAGCGCCACCGGCTTCGGCTGTTTCGCACGTCAACATTGAGACGACGGGATCGACAGAATGAGGCCGACGTGATCGAGAGCGAATTGTTCACGGCGCCGCCTCTTACTTGAGCGACGGGTTGAAACGGATGCCTATCGCAAACGTTGGCTTGTAGAACTCGCGCTGCACGACATATTGCGGGCTGCCGTTGTAGAAGCCGAACACCTCGTTGTTCAGATTCAGTCCGGATACCACTACGGTGAGGTCATGGGCGACTCGCACCGCCGCCTGCGCGTCGATCTGGAGGTGCGTGTACAGGTAGTTGTCGCCGCCCGGCCCCGCGGTGCCCCCCGCTGTCAGATCGGCCGGTGCCATCGGCGTCCCGTCGCTGTTCAGGTTCTGGTACTGGTAGGCGAAGATGTTCGCCTGGTTGTAGCTGACGCCGAGCCGGAGCGAGAGGGGCCCGCGGTCGTAGGTCGGACTGAAGTTCCACGTGTGCGGCGCTTGCCGCAGCAGCGCCGGGCTGTCGGTCCTGAGCGGGATGCCATGCGCGGTTGACGTCGTATAGCTGTAGTTGGCGGACAGGCCGAATCCAGCCAGGGCTCCAGGCAGGAAGTTCATGTGCTGCTGGTAGGCAATCTCGATGCCCTGCAGGGTCGCGCTCCCTGCGTTGCCCGGCTGCGACACCAGGAACCCGGCCCACTCACCGCTGGTCGGGCGCGTTTCTGTCGCGATGATCGGATCCGTCAGCGACTTGTAGAAGTACCCCGCCTGCACCATCCCGAGCGGAGTGAAATACCGTTCGAACAGAATGTCGTAGTTGTTCGCGTGTTCCGGCTTCAGATCGGGATTCCCCAGACTGACCGTCGGCGGATTTTGCGTCAGGTCGGGTATACCAACGGCTTTCGTGATGTCCGACGGGTCTGGCCGCGACAGCGCCCTGCTGTAGGCCACCCGGATGTTCGCGTTCTCCGACGTGGCGAACTTCAGCGCCGCGCTGGGCAGCACGTCCGTGTAGTCGCCGCCTCCCTTGAAGTCTTGCTGGCCGGTGCTGGCCTGGAAACTCAAGGTGTCGACGTGCGTCGACTCGACTCGGGCACCGGCCACCAGCCGCACGCGCGACGTGAGGTCCATGGTGTTCATGACGTACCCCGCCGTGACGCGCTCGGTCAGGTCGAAGCTGGACTTGTTCGGCCCAGGCCCGCCGCTGAACGTGAACTGCTCTGGATGTGCCGCGACGTAGCTCTGGATCTGGCTGTAGTCCGCGATCGCCGGCGGCCACGGATAGCGGCCATCGTAGTAGTTCGGGTCCGTGAAGCTGCCGGCAAACTGCGCCGCCGGGATCGTCAGGCCCTTCTGGACCGTGTACTTCGGGCTGTTTGTATCGTTGTCCTTGTGGCTGTCCCGAATCTTCCCGCCAAATTCGAACGTCGCGAAACGTTCTCCCACTCGGTAATTCTTCCCGAAGGCGGCCGCGCCCTGCCAATTCAACTGCACCGACTTGCCGTTCGTGGGTGGCTGCCAAGTCGTCAGCGCGTAGTTCCCGATGTCTGTCGTGTTGGTCGGACCGGCGGTGTAACACGACGAGCTGAACTGCGGCAGGTTGGGATCGGTCGTCGCCGCCGGGTCGTAGGCGCAGTTCGGATCCGCGCCGTTCCATTTAAAATTCGCGCCGCCGCTGCCGCCCGAACTCCACGAGCGCGACCCCGCGACGCTCCAGGTCAGCCAGTCGTGCCCCATGATGTGCCGCCCGTCGGCGACGACGTTCGAGACCGCGGTTTCCGGCCGGCGCCAGTCGATGCTCGCCGCCGGCACGTCTCCGTCGTTCAGCGAGAACACGCCCTTCTGGCCCCAGTTCCGGAATGCCGAGTACAGGCCCCGCACGGAGATACTGGACGCGTTGCTTAGTCGATAGTCCCCACTTCCCGAGACGCCCCAGCGCTTGCGGTAGTACATGTAGTCGCGAAGGTCCATGCTGTCGTAGTGGGGGCTGGCGCTCGTGACGGTCGGCGACGGCTCGATGTCGTTGATGCCGCGGCCGTTGTAGTCATAGGTACTGCCAACCAGCACGCCCAGTTGGTGTTCGCTGCCGAAGCGCCGGCCGATTGTTTCGCCAAACTGCGCCACTCCTCGTCCGCCGATGATCGGCGTGAATCCACCCATCCCCGACAGCATCACCATCGGCCGCTCGGCTGCGGTCTTGGTCCGCAGGTTGACGCTCCCGCCGATGCCGTCGCCATCCATATTCGCCTGCAGCGTCTTGTTGATCTCAATCGAATCCACCAGGTCGGAGGCCACCGTGTCCAGCTTGATCTGGCGGACACCCGATTCGGGTGAGGGCAGGTTCACGCCGTCGACCGTCGTGTTACTCAGGCGGGGCTCCGTTCCGCGGATCTGCACGTACTTGCCTTCGCCCTCGTCGCGCTCCAGCGTCACGCTCGGCAATCGGCCCACGGCGTCCGCGATGTTCGCGTTCGGCAGGCTGGTGATTACCTCTGACGACAGGACCTGGACGACGTTGTCTGCGGTCCGCTGGCGGTTGATCTGCAACGCTTCGCCCCTCGGCCGCTCCGACGACACCAAAATCTCTTCGTTGTGCCCCGCGACGGCGAGTGTCGCATCCACCTGTGTCGCGGCGCCCACGGCCACCGCGACTATCTTGGTGAATACCGTGAAGCCGACATAGTTCACCTCTACGGTGTAGGAGCCCGGCGGCAGCCCGGCGATGCTGTAGGCGCCCTGCGTGTCGGTCACGGCACTCGCGGCAGTGGGCGTCAGCGTCACGATCGCGCCTTGCAGGACGCCGCCCGCCGTATCAGTGACCCGTCCCCGAATGGAGGCGCTTCCACTTTGCGCCCGCGCGGTCGCGGGTACGATCAGAAGACAGAGCAGAATGGACACAGTTGACGCGCGGGTGAGCATGGACATTGGCCTCCAATCTCAGGGCGGATGACCCCAACTGGCGGTTGGCGTTTGGCATCGTCCGCGTCGAGCACCCGCAGGCTAGAGACTTGTCGTAACCGGGTTGTGACGCCGGCATCACGTCTGCGCAACTTCGCGACTGCGCACCGCGAGCATGAACGCTGGATGACAGGAAAATGAATGGAGGATGAATCAGTCGCGGCGGCGTAACGTGCCGTTTACGAAGTCGCAGTATCGTTCCGGCAAGATCACCCCGAAGGGATAGCCTGACATGTCTCCGTTCACATCGATAGCATCGCGACGAGTGATCCTCCTGGCGATATCGTCCGCCTGCCTACCGGTCTTCCTTCAAGGTCGAGTACAGCGGCCAGCGACTCCCGAGATCCAAGGAGTCGTCGCAGGCAGCGGCTTCAGTGGCGCGCCGGGTGCCTGGCCCGCCGTCGCTGCGGCCGCGCACTATCGTCACGCGCAGATCTGCGCCGACGCCAACAACGACGGCGTCTGCGGGCCCGGCGAGCCGACGACAACGACCGACGCCGCGGGCGCGTTCGTGCTGGCCGATCCGGACGGCTGGCCGCTCGTCGCCGACATTTCCACAGATGCGACCATCGATGATCAGGCGGTCCCCCGCCATCTCGTGCTGCGCGCGCTGGTGGATCTCGGTTCGCGAACAGTCGTCGTCTCTCCGCTGTCCACTGAAATCGTCCGGATGATGGAGGCGGATGGCCTGGACAAGGCGACCGCCCAGCAGACGCTGGGGTCGCGGATCGATGTCCCTGCCGAGGCCGTTGCCGGCGATCCCGCCACGATCACGGACGGGCGCACACGCGCGTCACTCTTGCGCGAGTCTGTCATCCTGACAAACCGCTTCTCCCTCGCGGCGGCGATGGCGGATCGGCATGACCTCACGATCAAAGCGGCACAGCAGGAGGCGATGAACCTGGAGGCGATCCCGCGTTACGATCATCTGTTCATCGTCATGCTCGAGAACAAGGCCACGTCCTCGATTGTCGGGTCGCCGTTCGCCCCGAAGATCAACGACTACCTGAAGAGCGGCAATCAGTTCACCAGTTACTTCTCGACCGGGAATCCGAGCGAGCCCAACCGCCTCGCCCTGGCGGCCGGAGATGATTTCGGCATCACCGACGATGCCCCGTGGAATTGCGTGCCCGAGGGGGACTCGGCCGACCTGCCCGAGGATCCATTGCCTGTGGGAATGCCACCCTGTGCCAATCCGACCAATCACAACATCAGGAACAGGCCGAACCTCTTCTCCGCCATGTCGGCCGCCGGAATGACGTGGCGGGTCTACAGCGAGTCGATGAATCCCGGCCGGGACTGGCGGCTGGACAGCGCGGCTGACGAGACGATCCTGGCGCCCGACCGGGTCTATCCCGCCGACAGCCCCGTCGGCGCGATCGGGGTGCCTGGTCTGATGCTGCGCCTGCCGGCGCGGTTGTATGCGACCAAGCACAACGGCTCGGTCAATTTCCAGGCGGTCCGCAACTCACCGGAATTCGTCCGCAACAACCGGACGCTGGGAGGCGGCCAGTGGGACGCGGCCATGCAGGCGGCCCTGACGACGCCGGCGGGATGGAATGTCGATCAGTTCGGGAGCGACCTGGCGAGCGGCGACGTCGGCAACCTCAATTTCCTCGAGCCTGACCAGTGCGACGACATGCACGGCGTGAAGACCCAGGGCACGACGGCGGCAAACCCGACGCTGCAGCCGGCAAGCGACTGCGGCGGCGACGCGATCGTGTATCGCGGTGACACCTTCGTGGATGTTCTCATCCGGAAGATCCAGGCGTCGTCGGTCTGGACGAACCGCGACAAGCGGACCGCGATCGTCATCATGTTCGACGAGGGCAAGGACACGACCGGCTTCACTGCTTGCTGCGGATGGAATCCGAGCGCAGGACGCACGATTGCGGGCCGATCGCTCGGCGCGTTGACGAAGAACGCCGACGGCTCCGTCTCGATCGAGTCGATCGCGCAGTACAGCCAGGGCAACAAAGGGCACGGCACCAGCATCTTCTGCGTCCTCACCAACCAGCCGCTGGCCCCCAAGCACGTCGTCGACAGCGACGCCTACAGCCACATCTCCTTCGTGCGGACGATTCAGGATATGTTCGGCCTCGCCGATCCCGGGGACGACTGGTCATACATGAACCGGACGAAATACACGCAGAGGTTCATCGACGCCCACCCGACGCAGCTGCCGGAATACGTCGAGAGTGGCGACCCGCATTTCGACGCCGTGCGGGCGATGAATCATGCCTATGCGATTCCCGCGGACTATCTGCAGAAAAGCGGCTTCCTCACGACGTCCGGTCCGCAGCGCGGTCCTGACGCCACTCAGCTGAACGCCTGGGCGCTGACCCGCGACGAGGCGCTCGTCCAGTCGACGAGACGATGACGCGCACCTCCTGCTGTCTGGTCCTGATCGGGGCGGCTCTCGCATTGAGCGGACTCCCTTTCGTCGCGGCATCGGCCGCAGTGAGCCCGGCGGCGAAGGTTGGCAAGGCGCTCTTCTTCGATCGATCGCTGTCCGCATCAGGGCGGATGTCCTGCGCCACCTGTCACGACCCCGCGCACGCGTATGCACCACCGAACGATCTCGCCGTGCAGCCGGGAGGCCCGACGCTTGGCGACCGCGGCACCCGCGCGGCCCCGTCCCTGCGCTACAGCGAATACACGCCGCCCTACAGCGATCTGCTGGACAATCCGGACGGAACCAGCAAACCAGGCCCCGGCGGCGGACTGACGCTCGACGGGCGCGCGCCGACGCTGGCCGAACAGGCGCGGATTCCGTTGCTCGCGGCCAACGAGATGGCGAACCGCGACGCGGCGGATGTGGTCGCCAGGATCGCGGCATCAGCAAATGCGCGCGAATTCGAAGACGCGTTTGGCCGCGGCATCTTCTCGGACACGGACAAAGCGTTTCGCGCGGCGGCGACCGCGCTCCAGACGTTTCAGCTCGAGGACGACAGCTTCCACCCTTACACGAGCAAGTACGATCGGTATGCGAGCAACAAGGTCGGCGGCGAGCTGACGCCGCAGGAGCGTCGTGGCTTTTCCGTCTACAACGATCCGGCGAAAGGCAACTGCTTCGCCTGCCACTACAACGGCGCTGGGCTGAACGGTTCGGTGCGCCTCTTCACGGACTTCACCTATGCGGCGATCGGTGTGCCACGCAACCGGGACATTCCGGCCAATCGCGATCCGGCGTACTCCGATCTCGGGCTTTGCGGCCGGCTGGACCACCCGCTGCCGGAGAGTGCGAGGTACTGCGGAATGTTCAAGACGCCGACGCTGCGCAACGTCGCGACCCGGAAGGTGTTCTTCCATAACGGGCAGATGAAGTCGTTGCGCGACGTGCTCCGCTTCTACAACACGCGCGACACGGACCCGGAGTTGTGGTATCCGAGCGTGGACGGCGTCGTGCAGAAATTCGATGATCTGCCTGCTCCGTATCGCGGCAACATCGACACCCAGATGCCGCTCGACGGCCGGCCGCGTCATAGTTCGCCGCCGATGTCGGATCAGGACCTCGAAGATCTGCTCGCGTTTCTTCAGACGTTGACGGACGCGGACCTCGTGCCCAGGGCAATCAGGTAACCCTTCCCGATGTGACCTCCACACTCGAGTCGGCGCTTGGGAACGGCACACCCGTTGCAGGAAGACCAGTCGGAGACTGATATGCGTCATCTTGTGAAAACGACACTACTACTGGGCGTGCTGCTGCTCGGAGTCGGATCAACGGTCGACGCGCAAGTGTCACTCGGGATCAGAATCGGGCCGCCGCCCGCGCCGCGGGTGGTGCATGCGGCGCCGGCGAGGCCGGGACCGCAATACGTGTGGATCGACGGGTACTGGTATCCCGTCGGGAGCCACTACGCGTGGCATAACGGCTACTGGACGAAGTCGCCGTACGCGGGTGCGCGATGGGTTGGACCTCGCTACGAAGGCCAGCATTACTACAACGGGTATTGGGAAGGCGACCACGGAAGGGTGGAACACGACCACCACTGGGACAAGGACAAGAAAAGGCGGGACTACGATCACGGCGGCCGCGGCCACGGGTAGAGAGCACGTGCGTTAGTCGCCGTCCCACGCGCGAGCGTATGCCGGCGAACG